>JAFRHR010000027.1 GCA_017433195.1 bacterium | reverse complement strand
TTAAAAACTTCTACAATCACAGCGAAAAAGAATTAACAATATCAGATTTTAAACTTGGAATGGGGGGAAAACTAACACCTTTTTTTATTTTTGAAAAAATCAATGAAACAAATTAAGTTCTAATTATTACAGAAGGAGTAACTAATGATTTATAACGAGAAACTTTCCGATAACGGACTTTATCTACGCACGGTATTAGAAGAAGATTGTAATCAAAAATATCTAAACTGGCTAAATGATAAAAAGATAACAGAACCGTTAGGGACCACCCATAGAAATCAAACTATTGAAACAATAAAAGATTTCGTAAATCAAATGCAGCAAAGTGAAAACGATTATTTTTTTGCAATAATTTACAATAACGAACATATTGGAAATATTAAACTCGGCCCCATAGATTGGGATAAAAAAGAAGGAGATATCAGCTACTTTATAGGAGAAACCCAATATTGGGGAAGAGGCTTGGCAACCAAAGCTGTTAACTTGGTTACAAAATTTGGGTTTGAAGAATTAAAACTAAAAACAATTAAAACACAAGTTTTTGAAACAAATATCTCGTCTTCTAAAGTTTTAAAAAAATGCGGATATGAAGAATCCGGATATTCAAAAATACATAAAGACATGATTATGTATATAAAAAAAGCCGGATAATCCAGCTTTTTATCTCAATTCATCTATATTTTCCCAGACTTTTATAAACGAATTTATGAAATCATCTAAATCATTTTTTGTCAGTCCCGGTCTCATATATTCGTGAGAAATCAGTTTGTTGAAATGCAAATCTTCAACAACGGGACAGATACCCTTTGAGTAATCGTAAACTCTACCATTTTCTTTTTCTGCATAATTCCATGGGAACCCTTTTGTTCCATATGCAATTTTATTTTGATAAATCGGCAGTAAATACAATGGTTTTACATATCCGCAACCGACTTTTATACCTTCAGTTTCTCTTAAAGTTATAGGCATAAGCTCTGCACAAACCGCTTCTACAAATTTATTACGGTGAATACCGGTAACATTTTCGTCATATAAAAATGCATGCTGATAATATGAATGTTCTCCGCCTTCTCTTACTTTCGGCATTGTCAAGAACGGCAAATCTTTTAATCTGTCTTCAATATATCTTATATTTTTTCTTCTTTCTTCAATAAGCGGAGCAAGCTTATCAAGCTGTTCATACGCAATAGCTGCTTCAATTTCAGTCATTCTGTAATTGTAGCCCACCATATTGGTTAAATCTTTATCGCCTTTTGCTTCAACAACGGCTTCTGCATGGTTCCTTATTAATTTAAGTCTGTTTGCAAGTTCATCATTATTAGTAACGAGTATTCCGCCTTCGCCCGAATGAATATGCTTATGGTAATTAAGTGAATAAATACCGATATCTCCCAACGTTCCTGTGTATTGACCGTTAAGTTTTGCATAAGGAGCTTGAGCACAATCTTCTATTACATAAAGTCCGTGCTTTTTTGCTAATGCATTTATTTCCGTAGCATTATAAGGCTGACCTAAAATATCTACAACAATAATTGCTCTTGTTTTATCCGTAATTCTTTCTTCAATTGATTTTACGTCAAGGCAGAAACAATCCGGTTCAACATCCGCAAACACAGGAATTGCATTGTATATAAGAGGAGCAGTTGCACTTGCGCACATTGTATAAGGACAAACTATAACTTCTTCAAAAGGTTCTGTTCCGACAGCACCTACCGCACAATAGAGCGCAGATGTTGCTGAATTGACGGAAATAGCATGCTTTACCCCAAAGTATTCTGCCCATTTTTTCTCTAATTCCTGAACCGTAGGTCCACCGTAAAAGTCCTCATGCCAGCACCCTAAAAACCTTGAAAATATAGAACTTTCAAAAACTTTTTTGGAATGTTCAAACTCTTCTTCTCCAATAGGTTTATATGGCGGAAATTTTTCTTTTCTTATTTTTTCACCGCCTAAAAGTGCTAATTTTGACATAATTTCTCCTCTATAAATTTTATAATTTTTTCTTTTGCATCAAATTTTATTTCAAATTTTGTTTTTTCAAAAGGTTTATTTAACAAATTCTTTAATTCAATTTTATCACTAATAAAAGGAAGTGCATTCATTTTAGTCAGAATAAATTTATTTCTGTCTGTTTCACCTTTTTGATAGCTCAAAGTCGGTTTTTCGGCAATTATTGCTTCTATTAAAAACATAGAAGTCATAGACATAACTATATCCGCAGCTTTTATTACCTCTCTTGAATTTTTATCTCTTATAATTTTGACATTTTTAAACTCATCAAATTTATCGGATTTTTCTCTCGGGTGCGGCTTAATAACTAACTGCCAATTCTCAGGCATAAGTTCAGCAACATCCTTCAATGCTTCCAGTTCCATTCCATGACCATAATCTTCAATATACGGTTCAGAACCCCAAACTACGAGTTTTTCTTTATTTTCCAATAAATCATATCTTAACTGCTCTGAATTTATTGTTTTAAAATCCTGCTTTACTGATGCAAAATGAGGATTTCCGAAGGGGTAAATAATATCAGCAGGAATACCTTCTTTTGCCATTTGTTCTTTTGCGTATTCATCCATAACTATTATGTAATCAGGCAGGTATTCAAAATTTCTGTCCTTTTCGTATAAATCAAGGTCCGATGTCGAATACTTTGTAAAACGTACTCCGTAATTTACCCAATGATCAAGAATTGACATTGTCTTAATTCCTGAATTTTTTGCAGATTTTCTCAATTCTTTTTCTGTCATACAGGCCGCCGATGTTCCTGTTATAACAAAATCAGGCTGAATATTGTTTATCAATTCGTCAGTATTTCCATCAAATTTAACAATATCAGGCAATATATTCAGTGCAGCACCAGCACCAAATACTTTAAAATCATAATTATCTTTCTTTAACGCCTCAATAATCGGTTTTACGGCATTAGCACCGCCCGGATCATGAGCAAAAAATAAAATATTCGCCATCTTAATCCTAAAATTCGAATATAAAAAATTCACAAACAGAGCAGTCTAAAGCTTTTGCAATTTTTATTAGTGTATTGATTGTAAAATTTGCATTACCAAGTTCTATACGACTTACATAGTTAAAATTTAAGTCGCACAATTCAGCAAGCTTTATTTGAGAAAAACCTTTCTCTCGCCTGATTGCAGAAATTTTTAATCCGATTTTTCTTTTTATATCGTTATCCACATGAAAATATTATTCTTATCATCAGGCATAAACTAATCACTAACAGGTATAATTAGATTGGGTAAATTTAATAGCCACTATCCCTTTTTGTAAGTCGCAAAGAAGTGTTTCTTTTCCATCTAAGAAATCAACAATGTTCTGAACGGCATTCTTCATTGCAAAATCCAAATCCGTATCAATTTTTTCGGAAAGTTCAAGCATTTGATACCCTTTGAATTTTTTACTCTCTGCCGATTTATAGATTTCAATCTGATAACCGCTGTTCAGAACTCTTACTCTTGCTTTTTCAAAGATAAAATCAAATTCAAAAATTGTATAATCTCTGCAATCGACAGGATTCATAATAAAATATCCGCCGTTTTTGAAATTTAAAGTCGCAAATTTTGAATGATCATCATTATAAAAATCATTTATTTCGTTTTTAAATTCAACATCTGAAATATCACCGAACAGAAGATTTAAGAGATTTACCATATGTGAACCGTTATGAATAAATCCTTTCCCGTAATATCCGACACCGCTTTTATACTGTCCAAATTCACCTGATAAAATTCTCTTTTTTAGATCCTGAAATGATTTTGAAAAACTTCTCGAATAATTTACAAGAATTGGAATATCCACATTTTTCAAAATTTCAGTATCACTTAAATCTCTGCAAACCGGTTTTTCAAGAAAAATAATTTTTGGATTTAATTTCTTTGCCTCTAAAACCATTTTTGTATGAAATTCATCAGGCACACAAATACTTATAATATCCGCATTTGTAAGTTCTTTGTATGCATTTACACCCCATTTTTCAGCAGCTTTTTGGGCTCTTGAAAAATCGATATCGTAAAATCCGAGAAGTTCTGTATCAGGGTTATTTTTATACGCATGTGCATGGGTTAATACAGCATCGTTATTTGGAGTATCAAAATCTGAAGCAATTAAGCCTGCTCCTATTATTAATGCTGAGTATTTTCCCATACTACACTTTCCTTAAAATCTGATATTTCATTTCAGCGATTTTCCAATCTTCTTCGCTGTCGATATCCTGAACTTCAGATTCCGGCAATTCTATAGGAAGTGTTTTTCTGCAATAAAGTTTTTCTTCTTCTATCAAACTTGTTGATTTTAAGCAATAGAACTGACCGCAATCGTGATATATAGGTTCCAAATCCTGTGAACGTACATTATAGTTTTCAGGATAAAGCATTTCAACCAATTCACCTCTTTTTACCAGACATCTCTGAGGCGGATATGAAAATTTAACAACCGGCAGTACACTGTCAACGTCTTTTGACATAAGTAAATTCATTCCTGTCGTCAATCTTTCGGGATTAATAAACGGTGCTGTCGCATAGATACAACAAGTATAATCGTAAACAACTCCTCTTTTCTTGTATTCATTTAAAACTTCCACCAAAACAGGTGCTGTCATAGCCATATCCGATGACATTTCAGGACTTCTGAAGAACGGAACTTTTGCACCGTATTTAACAGCGATATCAGCAATTTCTTGATCGTCTGTTGAAACCATAACTTCGTCAAAAACTTTTGATTTTAACGCTGCTTCAATAGAATATGCTATTATCGGTTTACCTAAAAATTCTTTTATATTTTTTCTCGGGATTCTTTTACTTCCGCCACGAGCCGGAATAATTGCAATTGCTTTACTCATTTATAACTCTCCTTAAAAATTCAACGTCTTTTATAAAATCGTCGAGGTTTTCCTTCGATTTTTTATTCGTCTCTATTGTAACATCACCTATATTTTTTAACAAAGTTGTTAACTTATTGAAATTTAAGTTTCCCAACCCAAAATTAAGATGTTCATCATATACGGTATCAGTATGAATATCAGATATATGAAGTTTTTTCGGGTTTAATTTTGAATACTGGTTAATATATTCATAAGGATCAACCAGATGTGAATTTGCAGAACAAATCGCATGCCCGATATCCAGACAAAAACCGCAATTTGCAAATTCTTTAATATACTTTAATTCTTCAGGGGTTGTTCCTGTATATTCGTTTGCCTTAATAAATTTCAAAACCGTATAAGGTTTATTTTCAATCAAACTTCTTTTGTCATTAAAACTTTTTATCTGATTTGCCGCTTCTTTGTAATTTCCGTTCGTTCCGCCGTGAAATACAATATACTTTGCATCTAAACCGTCAGCAAAATACTTTGTTTCCTGATAGAGTTTAAAATTGTACTCTCTTTTATTTTCATCGGATAAATTCATATTGTGTGCACTGTGAGGTGCGTGCACGTGATACGGAATTTCAAGTTTTTGCCACATGTGTAATTTATCAGTATTTTCAGGGACTATATAAAGTTCGATATAATCAAAAATTTTATCCTTAAATAAATCAATTGCTATCGGGATATAATTTTCGTTAATATTCCATAATTTTAACCCGATTTTAACCAATTAAATCACCCCTTGAAATATAATCACCTTGCTGTTTATCTTTATTTACGGCCTTTCCGATAACGGAAGATTTTTCATAGGGGAAATATGCATCTGTTGGCGCCGGTCTTAAAAACTCAATATCATTTTCGGTTATCTTTGAACCTGATTTCAGATCGTTCTTTAATCTTATACATCTTCTCTGAACAATAACCGTATCTTTTTCGTTTCCTTCAACTCTTTTTATACCGTCACCCAAAGCAAGTTCAAGTTCACGGGTTCTGTCAACCATATCACGCCACGTAACAGGATTCATGGCAAACTTGTGGTCAGGACCTTTTCTGTTGTTGTCATCCGTGAAGTGTTTTTCAACAACTCTGACACCTAATGTTACCGCCCCGAGAACTGTAGCACTTCCAAAAGTATGATCGGACAAGCCCAAAATCATTCCCGGATATTTTTCCGCAAATGTTTTTATAACATTCAGATTAACATATTTATAATTTTCCAAAGACGCCGTGTAGTTTGTATTACACTGCATCAAAACAATTTGAGGGTTTATGTTAGTTATTGCATTAACCGCTCTTTCAACATCGTTCATATCGGAAGCCCCGCAGGCCATAATTACCGGCTTGTTTAATTTTGCGATTTTTTCAATAAATTCAATCCATGTAATATCACCTGAGCCGATTTTATATGCATTAACATACTGATCAAGTTCTTCCAGCGCTTTATAATCGTATGGAGTTGTCATAAACTCAATTCCTGCATCTTTACAGGTTTTTACGAGTTCAAGTGTCCACTCCCTTTTGCAGTGATACTGTTCATAAATTTCATATACGGATTTTTCCCATTTAGCCTGATGGGATTGGCCTGTTGTAAGATGTTTAAAGCCATAATCACTAACTATTTTATCTGGTAAAAAGTGCTGAAACTTTGCACAATCCGCACCCGCTTCTTTTGCCTTGTAGATTAAGTCTTTTGCACGGTTTAAATCCCCATCGTGATTTGCTGCTATGTCAGCAATAAAGTATGTCGGCTCGTCAAATGCTATTCTTCTTTCATCGATAAAAATTTCATTTTTGTAGTTCATTGTATTCCTCTTTTAATTTTGTCAAAACTTCTTTTAAATCAGGTAATTTATACCCTAATAAACTTTCCGCTTTTGTAACATCAAGCCCTAAACTGTCTGCTCTTTTTGAATTGAGTGATGCAACACTTCCTGTTTTTGCATTTTTTAAATCTAAGCCAAAAACTTCCGCCATTTTTTCTATAAACTGTTTTTTGGAAGAAACTTCACTGCTGGCTACATTATAAAGCCCTGTTGCATTTTTGTTAATCAAATCAAACAAAGCTGATGAAAACTGGGCAACCGAAATACTTGATGTGAAATAATCATCAAAAAGAGTCATCTCATCCTGATTTTTAACAGCATTTAAAGCCCATTCAAAAAATGTCGGAACATCAGCCCCTTTAAACCCTACGATATTTGTTCTTGTTATAAGAGAATTCGGATTCGTCAGAGCAAATCTTTCCCCACAATACTTTGTTCTTGCGTATTCATTAAAAAATTCAACCGGGGAATTTTCATTATGTTTTTTGTTTTTATCTCCGGAAAAATAACCGTCTGTTGAGATATAAACATATTTAAATCCAAGCATTTTTGATAATTCTGCCAAAATTGCACTCGGTCTTGCATTGACGATGTACGCTTTTTCGGGAAAATCATCACATATTTTATGATTAACTATCGCAACCGTATTTATTACAACATCAAATCTATTCTTCTGTAAGAATTGTTCAAGTTCCGAATCATTTGTAATATCTATGTCAAAATCGGCATCTGTTCTTGCAATGCCAACTATATCAAGCCCTCTTTTTTTACTTTCTTTAATAAGCGCTTGCCCTAATAATCCTGTAGAACCTATTACACAATAGCGCATTTTATATCTCGCTGACTAACTTTTTCATATCCTCAACCGTCAACCACCTGTCATTGTTTCCGGAATGGTATTCAAAATCAGGAGAAACACGTTTAGCATTCGGATATTTATATTCAATATTCTCTAAATCAATTTGAGGAAGAATAATATAAAAATCTTTAAACTCTATTGTATTTGGAGCATCTTCTTTTGTTATCATTTGCTCATGAATCTTTTCTCCGGGTCTGATACCGACTTCTTTTATCTCAAGATTTGGCGCAATTGCCTTTGCCAAATCTGGCATTCTCATTGATGGGATTTTTTTGACGTAGAGTTCGCCGCCCTGCATATGTTCAATTGCTTCTAAAACCATTTCCACTGCTTGTTCTAACTTCAACCAGAATCTCGTCATTCTCATATCTGTTATCGGTAACTCTTTGGCTCCTTCCTCAACTAATTTCTGGAAAAACGGAATTACGGAGCCTCTTGAACCTGCAACATTTCCGTATCTTACAACCGCAAATCTTGTTTCTTTATCACCGCAATATGCATTTCCTGCAATAAATAGTTTATCAGAACAGAGTTTTGTTGCTCCGTATAGGTTTATAGGAGCGCACGCTTTATCTGTGGATAATGCAACTACTTTTGACACCCCGCAATCAATTGCACAGTCTATAACATTTTGTGCACCATGTATATTTGTCTTTATTGCTTCAAACGGATTATATTCACATGCCGGAACCTGTTTTAAGGCTGCAGCGTGTACAACAATATCTACACCTTCAAAAGCTCTCATCATTCTTTCTTTATCTCTGACATCACCGATAAAAAATCTTAATTTATCTGAATAAGGTTTAAACTCCGGCATATTTTGCATCATAAACTGTTTAAATTCATCTCTTGAATATATAATTATTTTTTTTACATCAGGATACTTTTTCAATACAGTCTTTGTAAATTGTTTACCGAAACTGCCTGTTCCTCCGGTAATCAAAATTGTTTTATCTTTTAACATGTGCACCTCTGTTCTTATACTATGGGATAATTTTAACATAAACCATTTATTTGGTAAAAATTTTTACATCCTGTTAAAAATTTTTCCTGTATAATTAGTGTAAATTAAAGGGAGCGATTTATGGAAAAGAAGAAAGTTTTATTGATAGGTTCACATTCAAGACACCCTTATAAAGTCGGAATGTTGGCAGAAGTTTTTAAAAATTTATATGATGACAACAACATTGATTTAAGATTTTTAGACTGTGATAACGCTGTAGGCGGTTATTGTATTTTAAATAAAGCACACGGGAAAATGTATTGTAAAAAATGTACCGTAGCAAACAAGTACGTTATGGACTGGATAAATTTCCCCAAAGAAAATGTGATAAAAATGAAAAAATTCAAAGCTCCCAAATTCCCTATATTTACCGACATTGATGTTTTAAAAAAATATGAAATAGAAGGACAAAATGCCGGTTTAGCAGCAGTTACATCAATAATGTCAATGACAAGAGACTTTCAGTTTGATCCTCTAAAACATACAAAAACAATCCATGGTTTTTTTAAAACACAGTATATAATGATAAAAAATCTTGAAAAAGTTTATGAAGAATTTCCTTTTGAAGAAATACATACATTTAACGGCAGATTTGCACTTCCTTATGCCGCAGTTCAGTTTGCAATAAAAAAAGGAATAGACTACTATTTGTACGAAGGCAGCGGAAAACCGACAAAATACTTAAAAGTGAAAAATAAACTTGTTCATAATATGGATGCAATAAGAGACCAAATCAATTCAGAATGGGCAAAATCAGATCCGGAAAACAGGGATGAAATTGCAAGAAGATGGTTTGCCCAAAGAAGAGCCGGGAAAAATGCTTTTTCTTTCACGCTTGACCAAAAATCAAAACTTCTTCCAAAAGATTATGATGAAACAAAAGAAAACATAGTTATGTTTAACAGTTCTATTGACGAATACTATGCTTTTGATGATTTTACAAATCCTATTGAAAAAAACGAAAACAATATAGTAAAAGCAATTTTGGAAAGATATAAAGATGATGATACAAAGCATTTTTATTTAAGAATTCATCCTAATTTAACGGAAGCAAAAAGAAAAAAAGCATTACAGATATTGCAGATTAATGAACTTAAGAAGAAGGGATATAAAAACTTTACGGTTATAGAGCCTGACGACAAAATAGACTCATACAGTATGATAGATATTGCAGATAAAGTCATAACATTCATTTCCACGATGGGTGTAGAATCAACTTTCTGGGGGAAGCCTTCTATTCTTGCGGGAAAATCTTTCTGCGACCATTTGGGTTGTGTTTATCAGGTCAAAACTTATGATGAACTTTTTAAAATGATTGACGATAAAGATTTAAAACCGATAGAGCAGTCTAAAACCTATCCGTACGGCTACGGAATGGCTATGCACGGAGTAGAATACAAAACCTATATTCCGTACAGACACAATGACGGAGAATTTTTGGGACATTCTGTTAAAATATTTGAAAACCCGATAAACGAATTTATAAAAGGTCACGTTTTACACAGATTTAGAGTTGTTAAAACCCTGAAAAAAGAAAAAATGGAAGATATTTTCCAGAGCAAAGAGCCTGTAAATTTTGAAAAGTAATTGATTAATTTTTAAAATTCTGTTTCTTCAAAGAATTTTTTCATTACTGACATAAGGTTTTCTTTGGCTGCCTTAACTTTTTCAAAATCAACCGCATAATTTTGTCTGATTATGTCCGGATTAATTGAATTATTATTGAGGTCATACGGCTGAGGATTTATGCCGAAAACCGAATAATAGTCTTTGTATTTAAATCTCGTTGTGGTTTTTTCGGAAATTCTCGCCCAAATGTTTGGAATACCCAAAGAATCTGCGGCAATTAAGGGGTGCATGCCTGTTGATACAACGGTTTTACACATATTCAGTTTATTTAAAAATTCAACCGGATTATCGTGTGTGTTTATTATTATACTGTTTGGATTTTCTTCAAGTATTTTCTTAAATACCGGACTTTGTAAATCCGCATAATGAGGAACAATGCCCATTTCATACTTCTTTTCAGACTTAGTATCGTCAATAAGATACGATGCCAAAAGTCCCAAATCCCCTAATGCCACATCATCAAAACTCGTTTTAAACACTTTTTCACAAAGTTCTTTTGTGTAAATTCCTCTTAGTGCAACCGCTTTAATTTTTCTTTTCGGATACATATTTTTAAAATATCTTATTTTTGCACAATAGTGTTCCGCTTCCCAGCCAAAACCACTTGATAGTATATAAATCGGCTTTTTAGCCTTCAGAATTTTAAATACTTTTTTTAAATCTTTCGTACTGAGCAGGATATTATCAAGAACAGAACCGATTCCCATTGCGTCAGAATCAAATAAGTCTGCGTTCTCAACATCTACCCCAAAACATTTTTTAAAAATATATACGTTTAAAGCGTCACCGAAATTATCTATATCACACCAAAAAAGTTTCATATTATCAGCCAAAATCCTCTCCTTATTCAGTATAAACAACAAAAGAGTCTATCACGAAAAGACCTCTTTTACAATATAACTTTTTTTAAAAAATAATTGATTTTTTGTAAATAATTCTTTACAATACTGTAGTTAAGACAAAAATTAAGCAATTTTTATTTTGTTAAATACTTTATATATACAAGAGATATATTATGAGAAAAGAGATTGATACAGAATTAAAAGTTATAACTGGTGAAAACACTGATGTTAAAAAGGACGTCAGAGAAACTAATGTCACCAAAAAAGGGCATACAAACCCGTTATACAGCAATCTGTTAAATTTCAGTAATGGCAGTGCGGGTAAAAAATTCAGTTTAAAAGACTTATTGAGATAGATGTATAGTGTAAAAAGCAAAATATATCAGGAGTTTGACAAGACTCAAAAATCAGCCTGGTGTAATTATGTCCGGGCATTTGTAAAAAAGGTTTTTGGGACGGATATTTCTGCCGAAGAAATTTTTGAAAAATTAACGGAAGACGAAAGATACTATTTAAACCTTTCAAACAGCCGTTTTCCGTTTTTGGAAAATTTTATTGATAGTGACGGGTTTAAAAAAGACACTATTGAATACATAAAATCATGCCTTGAGTATTTCAAATACAAAGAAAGCCAAAAACCGTTAATTGAGGCGCAAAAGGCTTTTGAAAAGAAAAAAAGAAAATTTCTGCAGGAAGTAAAAATGTCAAAAGAAAAACCCACAAAAAAACAGTTGTATTACTATGAAAAATTATGTAAAGAATATGGCATTGAGCAAAAAGATGTGGCACAATTGTCAAAGTTAGATTTAAAAAATGAAATAGGAAAAATTTTAGATGAGCATTCAGGATATTGAAGATCTTTTGGTTGAGAGCGGAATTGAGAGAAACGAAGCAAAAATGGAAGTAAAAATGCTTATAGAACATTTTTGCAATTATTCCGCAAAAGATTTGATAATGGGCAAAAAACTCGACAGTGAAAAGTTAAAAACGGTTTACGAAAAAGCAAAATTCAGAGCAGAAACGAGAGAACCTGTTCAGTATATTATCGGCTATGCAGATTTTATGAAACACAAATACAGAGTTACAAAAGATGTCCTGATTCCGAGAGACGAAACCGAACTTATTGCAGTAAGAGCAATAGAAACTGTCAGAGAAAAATCATATAAAAAAGTACTTGATATAGGAACAGGAAGCGGATGTATTGCCTGCGAAATCGCTTTTCATACTGATGCTCAGGTTTTGGGTGTTGATATTTCGTCAGACGCATTAAGAATTGCTTTGGAAAATTCCGAAAGTTTAAAACTCCAAAACAAGGCGATTTTCAGAAAATCAGATATTTTTTCAGGGGTAAATGAAGGTGAAAAATTCGATTTAATTGTATCAAATCCGCCTTATATTCCAAAAGGCACAGAGCTTCAGAAGGAAGTAACTTTTGAACCAAAGACGGCACTTTTTACATCTGATGAGATGGGAATTGAATTTTACGAAAAAATAATATCAGATGCTAAAAAATACCTTAACGAAAACGGCACAATAATGTTTGAACTTGGAATAAATCAATCGGCACTCGTTAAAGATATCCTTGAGAAAAACGGATTTAAAGAAATAAGTATTGAAAAAGATTTGGCGGGAATAGACAGATTAATATCCGCAAAAATTTAGTTTATTCCCCGGCTTTTTGTAAAATTTCAAGTTCTTTTTCGACAATATCGATTGGATAAGTCAGTGTATCGGGGTTGTTAATTGCTTCAGTTAAACCCTGTTCGTACAAATTATAATCTTTCATATATTTACCGATTTGAGATATCGTGTAACATAAATCTCCGTTATTCTCATTTTCATCAAGAGCGTTTATTATTAACGTTTTTGCTTCATCAAACATCGAATTTTTGATATAAATTTTTGCGATTAATTTATAAGCATCGATATCGTGCGGATTGTATTTGAGTGTCTGATTTAAATAATAAAGCGCCCGCTCATCATCGTGTTCACTGAAAGCTATCGCCCCGAGATTATAATAAGCCCAGCTGTAATCCGGCGACAATTCAAGAACTTTGTTATATTCGTATTCCGCCCTGTCTTTTTGGTCGGTAACCCCGTAAATATAACCCAAGTAAAAATGTGCATAAACATCTTCTTTATCAAGTTCTAACGTTTTATTAAAATACTGAACTGCAGTATCATATTCTTTTAATTTGAAATAACATAATCCGATATTGAAATAAGAGTTTGAATCGTTACCATCATTTTCAATTACCTTGGCAAAAGCCCCTATAGCTTCCTGATATTCTTTTAATTCTATACAGACCAGACCGTAATTATAAAAATAATCACCCTCAGGAGATATTGATATTGCATTTATGTAAGCTTCTTTTGCACTTTCAAAATCACCTTCTTTTTCATAAACTATCCCTAAATTAAAATATAATTCATCATCTGTTGTGTTGTATTGAATAAGATATAAAAGATTTTGTTTTGCTTCTTTATCAAACCCTTCATCAAGCAAAAGCATCGCAAGAGAACGCCTTGCAGGGAAATTTTCAGGGTCTTGCTGAAGAATTTGCTGAAGTTTTTTTATATTTTCAAGATTTTCGTCTTCTTCTAAAATGTCTCCATTTTGTTCATCAACACTTTGTTCTTCGACCTCGTCATCATAAGAGTCTTCATCTTCTAACTCATCCTCGTCCTCTTCGGATTCGTCTTCATCATACTCGTCGTCTTCATCATCAGAGTCTTCTTCATCTTCCTCGTCGTCTTCGTCGTATTCAGAATTTTCTTCGTCAGTATCTTCTTCGTCTTCCCAGTCACCGTATTCAGAATCTTCTTCGCCGTCAAAAGTATTTTCGTCTATATTTTGTTCATCATCTCTCATAACCCTATATTAGCAAAATTTTCGTTTTACATCAACGTAAAAGATTTCTATAAAAAAGATTCTCAAATAATAAAACTTTTATTTGAAAATCTTTAAAGTAGTGATATTAATTTTTCAATAAAACCATCTCGTCATATCTTTGTTCTGCCTTTCATAAGCACAACAAAGTTTAACTCCTCCTGTGTCCGACATATTTAATTCCTACACAACAACTTGGGTTGCACTGACAAAATGAAAAGTATTTTTTTAATCTCGAATTTCAGAACTCAAAATTATTGTTACAAAACTTTACATATAAAACCAAGCTCTCGCCAACTTGCTCAAAAGTACGACAAATGCGATATTTTAGAATTATTGCAACCATCTTCCCTTAAATTTGCGCTTGAACAGACAGAAAAATAATAAAAATCAGTTATCCGGACTTGATATTATTTTAAAAAAGTTGTAAAATAATTACATATTATTGTATGTTTGAAACCCTGACTGAGGAGCAAAAAGTTTTATAACCGTGATTAAGAGGCTAATATTATGTATGTAAACAAGTGCATTAAGTGTGGTGCGGAGTTTGAAACCAAAAACCCCAAGAGAGTTATATGTCCTAATTGTCTGTATGCCGATAAAAAAGAAAATAGTGCCGGCGAGGGAAGTGAGTTAAAAAGTTATTCTGCACAATCTGAAGAATCTAAACAATTACAAAGTTACAGTTCTTATTCCCCTGAGGAAAGACCGCAAAGACGTTATGATAACAACCGTGGCGGCGGATATAACCGTGACAATCGACAGGGTGGATACCGCGATAACAGAGGCGGCGGATACAATCGTGACAACCGTCAGGGCGGAGGATACCGTGATAACAGAGGCGGCGGATACAATCGTGACAACCGTCAGGGCGGAGGATACCGTGATAACAGGGGCGGCGGATTTAACAGAGACAATCGTGGCGGCGGATTTAACCGTGATAACAGAGGCGGCGGAAGATTTCAGCAAAACAGAAGACCTAAACCGCAGCAAAACAAACAGCCTAAAGCATTACTTATCAGCAAGGAGCAATTAGAACAAATTGAATTGCTTTACAAAGCAATGTTGCCGTTGCCGAATACTGATGCACATGAAGTTATAGGTGAAAAATTACAAATAGAACCGAGAAAAGTATTTTTCGGTATAAACCTTATAAGACAAAAAATGATGCTGCCGAAACTCAAATTTCCAAAAAGAAAACTTGCAGTTTCAACAGATCAGTTAACAGCAGTAAAGAGTTTATATGAACCCTTATTACCTTTACCTCCTATCGGTTGCCACAAAATTATTGCGGCTCAGTTAAAAATGGAAGAATGGCGTGTTCACGTTGCCATAAAACTTATCAGAGGTCAAATGGGCTTAGACAGATGGAACGAAGACAGAGCTGACAAGCCTGAAGGTTATCTTGAAAAGAAATGGCCTGACAAAAAAGAAAGAGAAGCCTTAAAACAGGCTGAATTACAGGCTAAACAGGAAACGGAAGAACCTGCTGAAGAACCCAAAGCGGAACAGGCAGAAGAACCCGTAGCAGAAGAAAAACCAAAGCGCGGAAGAAAAGCAAAAACCGAAGATGAAGAATAAGTATATTTCTGTCGGAAAAATCATGAATTTTCATGGTATTAACGGCGAGGCAAAAGTAGGTTACACAAAAGGACAGGAAGATTTTTTAAAATCTTTGTCTAATGTTTTTATTTATGTTGATTACAACTATAAGCCTTTTAAGGTAAAAAGTTTAAAATTTACTTCGAAATTTGCCATATTTAAATTTGAAGGAATAAATTCAATAAACGATATCCTTTTGTATAAGGGTTGTATTATCTATGCCGATAAATCGGAAGCAGAAGAAAACCTTGAAAATGACGAATTTCTTGCGGATAATCTTATCGGCATGAACGTATTTATAAACGAAAAACGGGTTGGAAGTGTTACGGGAGTTTCCTCAAACGGAGCACAGCCTTTGCTTTCGGTTAAAACACTTTCCGGAAATATTTCTTTGGTACCTTTTGTAAAAGAAATTGTTTTAGACGTAAACAAAAAGAAAAAAGAGATAAAAATTGCGGATATAAAGGGGTTGTTGGATTAATGATATTTGATGTTGTAACTTTATTTCCGGAAATGATACAGGAAAATTGCTCATTCAGTATATTAAAAAGGGCAATTGATGCAAATGTAATTGAAGTTAATACAATAAACCCGAGAGATTACACTCTAAACAAACATAAAAAAGTTGATGATACCCCGTACGGAGGCGGTGCCGGAATGGTTTTAATGCCTCAGCCCTACGTTGATGCCTATGAGGCTATACCAAAGAAAGAAAACAGTATAACCGTAATGCTGACACCTCAGGGTGAAGTTTTTAATAATACTGTTTGCGAAGAACTGAAAGATTATGACCAGATAATACTTTTATGCGGACATTATGAAGGATTTGACGAAAGAATAAGAGAAATTATCAAACCCAGAGAAATTTCTATCGGGGATTTTGTTTTGACGGGCGGAGAATTGCCTGCACTTTGCCTTATAGACAGTATAAGCAGAAAAGTTGACGGGACTTTGGGCAAAATAGAATCGGCAGATAACGACAGTTTTGAAAACGGACTTTTGGAATATCCTCAATACACAAAACCCAGAGAATACAGAGGTTTAAAGGTTCCCGAAGTTTTACTCAACGGAAATCATAAAGAAATTGAAGAATTCAGATATGCCCAAAGTTTGGAACGTACCCAAAAAAAGCGACCTGATTTACTGTAATTACAGATAAATCTGTCTTTCCATTATTTTTATGAAGCCGAATAAATAGTATTTTCTGAGATGTTCCCATTCATATATTTTCAGAACGGGAATGCCAAGCAGGTTATACTGATATTTTCTCATAACTGAATCTTTCTTTTTCAATATTATCCCATGTTCGTGTGCAAAAGCCCTTAATTCGTCTCTTGCCATTATTAAATCTTTTATTTTTTTCTGATTTTTTGCTTTTACCGTTGATTTTCTGTTTCCCCAATACCAATATGTGACTTTGGGAACGGAAACCATTTTACCTAAATAACATACTGCTTTTGGCGTAAATACAACATCTTCAAAAAATCTTCCTTCTGGAAAAGTTAAGCCGAATTCTCTTAATTTGTCGGTTTTAAAAATTTTATTAACCGGATAACACTGGTTTGGAATTTTGGCAAATTCAAATTTCTTGTTAACCTCGGTAAATTCCTGTTCTGTTTCAACATTTAGTCTGAATTTTTGAGTTACCTGATAAATTCTTTTCAGAGAGCAGATCGCAATTTCCGCATCGTGATTTTTTGCGGTATTGTACAACTTTTCATAATAATCTAAGTCTATCCAATCATCAGAATCAACAAATCCTATATATTCGCCTCCTGCAATTTTTAATGCCTGATTTCTTGCATGAGCCTGCCCATGATTTTCCTGATTTATAAGAACAATTCGCCCGTCTTTTTCACTGTATGCTTTTAAAATATCCAAAGAATTATCCGTAGAACCGTCATTAACACAAATAATTTCAATTTCTTTAAGCGTTTGTTTAACAACGGAATTTAAACATCTTTCAAGATACTGAGATGTGTTATAGACAGGTATTATTACAGAAACTTTTATTTCAGAACTGTTTTCCATAAGCAAATTATAACATTATAAAAAGCTTAAAAAAATTATGTAAACATTTGTAAAACATGCTGTAATACAGTAGCAAAAAATATTTTGAGCATTTTTATATTCGGTATAATACATCCCCTAAGAAAGAAAGTAGGTTGATATGATGAATGTGTCAGGTGTAGGAGTTAACAGTTTACTAAGACCAGGTTTAAAATCAAATGTTACAAATGCAGTAGCATACAGTTCCGCAGCAACAAAAACAGCCGTTGCGGATTCAGGAAAAGTTGCCTCATTTGCAAATAAAGCATGGAGCGGAATTAAAGATTTAGGGATTGCAGCATGGGAAAAAGGTATAAAACCGGCAGCACAATGGGTTTGGAATAAAGCATTAAAACCGGCTGCAGATTTTGTATGGAATAAAGCAATTAAGCCGGCAGGTGAAGCTGTATGGGAAAAAGCATTAAAACCGGCTGGTAAATTTGTATGGAACAAGGCATTGAAACCGGCAGGAGAAGCAATCGTAAAAGCCGGCAAAGCCGTATGGGAAAAAGCATTAAAACCGGCAGGTCAGGCAATTGCTGATGCAGCAAAAAAAGTTGTCGGTAAAGGCGGCGAAGCGGTTGGTGCTGTTAAGAATATGCCAAAAGGTGCTAAAATCGGTTTAGTTGCAGCAGGTGTTGCATTAGTTGCAACAGGAATAGGAATGTTAATCAAAAATCATAACGATAAAAAAGCAGAACAAGCTGAAGCAGTATAACTAATATACTACAGTGGTAAACAAAAATAGGCACGAAAAAGAGGACTTGAAAAAGTCCTCTTTCTGCATATGTATAATTAATTACTTTATATATTTCTGAATACTTGATGTAATGTCTTCACCGCCATAAAGCACTGCGCTTTTATTAAATACTATATCGTAGCCCATTGCTTTGGAACGTTCTTTTACTACATTTCCTATATTTTTATCAATGTCTGCAAGTTCTTTTTGGAAGGTTTTTGATAAGTATTCCTGCTTTTTAATTAAATCATTTTCATATTTCTGAGCAAGTTTCTGCTGACCTTCTTTTGTTTTTTGCTTTTCAACGTCTGTTTTTGCAACTTCAATCCATGCCTTTAATTCCTCTGCCTTTTTGTTATGAGAATTTTTCAAAGCTTTAATTTCACTTGAAGAATCAACTAATTTTGTAACATCAACAAGACCTATTTTAACATTCATCGGCTGATCTGAAAGTGCGTAATTTCCTGCAGTCATGCCCAAAACAAAAGATACGACAAGACTTGTTCCGATAATAAACTGTTTTTTCATGTTCAACTCCTTATTATTGTGACAGATTGTTACTCAATATTAATATTATAAATAAAATTAGTAAATAGGTAAAAAGCAAGTTTTTACACAGTTTGTAATATACTTGCATTATCTTTTTGTGTTCATATAAAAAAAGACTTTACATTTTTTTGTTTTTAAGTTAATCTATTTTTAAAAATGAGATAAGATAATTTTAATTAATGGAGAAGGTATAAAGTATGAAAAAATTATTAGCATTATTTTTGATGATTAGTATGGTATTCACAATGTCTGCTCCGTCAGCATTAGCCATACAAGACTTGACAAAAGCAGCTCCTATTAAGTACAACGCTAATGCTCAAAAGATTGAGATAGCATTGGTATTTGATAGTAACTCAGAAAAGACAAATCAGGTTATACAGGCTTATAAACCTATAATAACAAAGTCTTTAGCTCCTGAATACAAAGCAGTATTCTCTGATGATTTGATTTTTAAAGGCGACTGGAATCAGCAGAGTGCAATTAACGCTGCTGAAAGAGCTTTAAAATCAAGAGCAAGAATGGTTGTTTGCTTCGGTTATTTCTCAGGCGAATACCTTAAGAACAAACCAAACAAAAACAAAAGTGTTGTAACTGTTGACCAGTTTGCAATAAGAGGTTTCAGTGACAAATTCTTTAACCCTGTTCAGCAGTCTGTAAACGATTTTATCGTATTCCAGAGATTAGTTCCGAATTTGGGTAAAACTGCCGTATTTATAAACGAAAGAGTTTATAACACTAAATCAAACTGGCAGGAATTGGCAAAAAAAGGGTTTAAAGAAAAGAATTGTGATTTTGATATCGTAATTCTTCCTATCGGAAACGACATTAACAAAGCCTTGGCAAAGATGCCGGAAGATGTAAAATCAGTTTATGTTACTCAGGCTTATAACTTAACACTTGATGAACGTAAAAAATTATACGCAGCATTAAATGAAAGAAAAATCCCGACATTTTCATCAATGGGAAGAGAAGATGTTGTAGCAGGTGCTTTATTAGGAACATCTGCACAAGATATGGATAAAAAACTTGCAGAAATGATTTCATTCAACATTAAGAATGTTTTAAGAGGCGGCACAGTTAAAAGCACCCCTGTAACTTTCGTTGAAGAAAACGTTTTATATATGAATAAAGATACTGCAGAATTAATCGGTTACAATGCTCACATAAGACTTTTACAGAGTGTTGAAGTTATTACTTCAAAGAAACCTGAAATGTGGGATTTAACTTATGTATTCAACACCTTTGAAGAAAGAAACCTTGATGTTCAGAGAAAAAGATACCTAATTAATGCAGCAAGACGTTCTTTGGCAAGTGCTTACTTACATTATTTGCCTACAGTTCGTGTTGATTTGGGATATCAAACTTATAACCACGATTATGCATACGCTTATCAGGATGTACCTCAACACGGAAGTGCAATAACAATTGGTATTGACCAAATGTTATATGCACCTGATTTGGTAACAAATATAATCGTAAAACACAAAAAACTACGCTTTAACAAAGCAGAAAAAGTTTTAACAGAACAGAATTTCGGACTTCAGGTTGCGCAAATGTACGTTCAGACTTTGATGCTTAAAAACCAGATTGCTGTTCAGCAGGAATATGTAAACGAAGTAAGAAGCAACCTTGCAATTGCAAAAATCAGAGCAATGGCAGGTCTTTGCGGAAGAGAAGAAGTATTACGCTGGACAGGGGACGTAAGTAAAGCCGAAGAACAATTGTTGTTACTCAGAGCAGCATACGAAAACGTAAAAATCAGCATAAGCAAATTATTATATTCAGATCAGACAAAGGATTATGATTTAGCTCCTTTAACAGCAGAAGATCCGGCATTCTTCTTATCTGATTTGAAAATTATCGATCACATAAGAACTCCTGATAAAATGGAGAAATTCACTCAACTGTTGGCAGAAGAAGCTCAGTATTTAGCTCCTGAAACAACAAAACTCAAAATGGCAATTGCTATGAAAAAGGCAGAAATGGCTAACTACGGTCAGAAATTCTTATTACCGAATGCAAGATTGTCATTAGAATATAATCACAATTTTGGTGTTGATTTGCCATACAGAGATTATTTACAGGGACAATTAGGAAATTTAAGACAATTCATGGGTGATGGAAAAAGAAACGTTTTAAAAGATGATTCTTTAAGACTTTTAATCGGTGCTCAGTGGAAACCAATTGAAGGTGGTACTAAGATTGCAGAAATTGCAAGATGCAAAGCAGAACTTAATGAATTAAAAGCATACCTGACTGAAGTTAACACTGAAATCGAGATGCTTATCAGAACAGTTGTAAACAGAGCAATTGCAAGATACTTATGTATCGAAAGAGCATACAAAGCAATGTTTGCAGAAACTGAAAACTATCAGTTAGTTAAGAATAAATACTTAATGGGTGAAGCAGAAATCACTCAGGTTATAGATGCTTTAAATATGGAACACAAAGCAAAAGTTGAAGCATTAAACTCACAGAACGAATTCTTTACAGAATTACTCTGGGTACAAAGAGGCTTAGCTTCAGTTAACTGGTCAAAGGCTACGGATGAAGCAAAGAGATTTATCAAGAGTCTCTCTGAAACATTACCGCCTGAGGCTGATATAAACGTAAATCTGTAATTTGGTATATAAACCGTAAAAACCAAAAGACCTTAAACCCAAGTTTTAAGGTCTTTTTTTTTGGGGGGGGGTAAATAGGGGTAAACAGTAAATTATTAAAGCATGACACTATTTTCAGGAACAAATACACCTTCCCTAAATAGGGAAGGTTGGGATGGGTTACAATCCGTTATTCTGAATGAATTAAAATTTCTTTTGTAATGACAAGACTAATACCCCTCCTAACCTCCCCTGAGTAGGGGAGGAACTTCTTCCCTCGCCTTTTAGGATAGGGTTGGGGTGAGGTATTGTTTCACTCTCCCTCATTAGGGCGACCTGCGAGCAGAGTCCTCAGTATGACAATAGTTTATACTTCTTTTTTAACTCTGTTGTAATACAGATTCTTTTTAACATAAATTCTGTTTGCAAAAGCCAAAACGGCTGAACGGACATTTTCCGATAAAACAGTTTTCTTATTAACTTTTCTTTCCGCTATCTGAGAAAAACTTCTTGTCTGGAAAGTTGATTGCAGAGCATTTTCAAGTTCTCCACAGAAATAGTTGTATGCTATATCAAGCGGATACTGTTCCATTGAAAGTTCAATTATTTCCGAAATCTCAGATATAGGCAAAACCTGTTTCAATACTCCGATTACCATAAGTTTTATTATCTGGTCTTTTGAGTATTTCTTTCTCTTAGGCGCTTCAATTATTTTCTTTTGAACATAATTGTTAATCATGGAAGGGGTAAGCGCTTTTTCTTCGCCCGGAATTAAAAATTCGTGCAAATGCTTATCGAGAATACAAACCAACTGCTCCATATACACGTCAAACTCCCCGAGTTCTTCATATCTGGGAGCTTTATATTCCGCCAATCTTTTTGCTATATCGGTAGTTTCAAAAAATGATTCTTCCATATCTCTATTCTAAAACAAATAAACTATTTTTACAAGTACGTAATCTAATTTAAAAAAACAGATGTTCTTTTTATTTAAAATATAAAATAACTATTTTTTACACGTTTAAAATTACACTAAAAATGGCGCTGAAACTT
>JAFRHR010000026.1 GCA_017433195.1 bacterium | reverse complement strand
TTTACATTAAGGTTTGAATTCATTGGCGAACGATAATTAGATATAACTAATTTACCTCTTTCTTTTCCGAAAAGCACCTTTCTGCACTTAAATCCAAAGCCCTCAAAAATTTCTTTTGAAGAATAATTCTCAACTCCTTTCGGAAAATGTTCTTTCTTAAACGTATCTCTGGTTCTTTGTTTGGCATCATTAATATCAAGTTGTGTAATATTTCCTTTAAACGGATCAAAAGTTATATGCCAGCCTGCATATTCAAGCGAAGAAATGTCTTTTATATCAGAATCCGTCAGAATTAATCCTCCGCCTGTTCTTTTAATTCCGCCTAAACTTGTTGCATTACTTCTTCTGAAGTTTGCCAGGTCTGTTATCTCTTTTATATCTTTCAGCAGATTATTTTCATCAATTCCCAAATCGGAAAAAAGTACAAGTTCATCATCAGGCTGCTTATATTCATTTATGGTAAGCATTCCCGATTTATCCTCTTTACACTTTATTCCAAAAGTTTCAAGTATCTGTTTTGTCGGGTAATTTTCAATTCCGTTAGGAAACATATTTTGTTTTATATAATTCGCCATTCTTGGTTTTAAATCTTTCACAAGCTGTGCCTGATTTGGGTTAGTCCAGTCGTAAGAAATACCTCTGCCTGTATATTCAAGTTTTCCTATTCCGTTTACTCCGGTGCGGTAAATGTTTGCATGACCGCCTATTTTTCTGATACTGCCTAATGTATCAGCATCTTCAAAATCGGCATCTCCTTCCACCTCTTTAACATCTTTGAGCATATTGTTTAAATTTGCACCGATATCCCAGAAACTCATATCATCATAAGGTTTTTTAAGTTCCGAAATTATGAGAAGTCCTTCTGTATCTTTTTTACACTTTATCCCTGTTTTTTTAAAAATCTGTTCCGTTGAATAATTTTCAACTCCCTTCGGAAAATGCCTTAAAATACGCAATTTTGTTCTCTGAAGTTCATTGATTTCCTCAGATGCGGTGCTTGACAGCTTGTACTGCTTAAAATAATCTGTCATTTGATAGTATTTTACAGGGATTTTTTTATTGTTTTTGGGTCCCTGAATTTCCATAATGGCACCCCGGGAATTAAACCTTACTCCCAGTGCAGGCTTGCCGTTTTCAAGGTAAACATGGAAATCTCCCTCCGAAAGATAAGGCTCTGCATTAAAACTTTTTGTACACCAGTTCGGATGTGAAAGTGTTTTTAATTTTTCAACATTGGCTTCAAAATTTTCAGGATCATGTTCTTCCGACGGAATCATAACCCAGCCCGTATAATTATTATCCACTCCGTAATTATTGTTTACATCTTTTTGCAGATTTTTACGGTACATTTTTTCAAAATCAAACTGTGCCTTCGGGTTTTCTTTCAGTGTTTTTTGTGTTTCTTCAACAGTACCCGCAAGAATCCCTTTATTCAAAACAGGAGGAAGTTTATCCTCATTTGGTTTAAGTTTCCCCGTTATTCCCTTTAAAATCATTAATTCCATTGGTTTTGTATAGGCATCATTTTCTTTTGTGACATAGTCATACCATTCCTGAAGCATTCCCTGCCGTTGAATTTGTGTTTCCTTCTGCCTGCCTGAAAAATCTTTTTTCTTTAACTCTTCAACTTCATTTCCGCAATACGTAAAAAAGTCTCCCATATCATCAAATTTTTCGATAGGAAGTTTATATCTCTCAACAACATATCTGTCTATGCCTGAAAACTCGTTCTTTTTCATTGCATTAAAAGATACACTGTTTGGGGTTGTATTTTGGTTGAATAAAATGCGCATACAAGTATAAAACGTGTAAAAATAATTTTTGCTATGGGGGTATATAAAAGTTTAGATTATTTTACCCCTGTTCGATGTTTTGATGTTTTATAATGTCTTCTTTTATAAATCGCATTGCAAAATCTACTCCCAATTTTTCATCGTGCGCAGATTGTTTTATATCAAGCATTTCCTCATAGCTTAAATTCGTAATACTTATATTATTGAGCATTAAATCTCTTTTTAGTTTGTCTGCTCTGATATTAAATGTCTGAATACCCTTTTTTATCATATACCATCTGTAAAAATGTCTGATATAATCACTTCTTTCAACATCATTCCCGGAATATATAAACATCTGTTCACTATTAAATGAAAATTTATTTAAAAAGTTCAGATTAAGATAAAGTGCAAGCAGGCCTGTCTGAGGGACAAAATAACCTTCTTCTGCTTTTATAAGATTAAGAACATATCTTGCATTATTATCCGTTATAACGGCGGTTCCGTTCTTTCTTATGAAATTTGCCAGTGCTTCAAATCCTTCATTCTGAAGTAAAATATTCTTTATCTCAAATTCCGTTTTTTCTATTTGTTCTTTTTCAGAGGCATCAATAGTAACTGAATATCCGTCTCCGAAATGTGTATTTGATTTTTTGTCAGAACGAAGTCTGCGCAATAACAGTTTTTTCAGGAATTTTTCCTGAACAGATAACATTAAATAAGTTAAATCTCTTGTTAAATTAAACATAAATTAAGTCTTTTGTTTATATTAATTCCTTCAGATAGTTTGGCAGAGCAAACCTTGCGTTATGGTATTCTTTATTATAGATTTTGCAGGTTTTTGTTATGTTTGCCGCTCTTCTTTCATCAAAGTATGAAAGCGGTTTTACAGTTTCTGAACAAAATGCCCATGCCCAATAACCACCCGGATATGTAGGCATTGCAGATGTATAAGCCGTACAAATCGGGAATACTCTCTTCAAAAGAGAGTACATTTTCTTAATCTCGTTTTTATTAACTACGGGAGATTCCGATTGAGCAGCCATTATTCCGCCTTCTTTCAATGCTTCTTTCACGTTTGTATAGAATTCTTCCGTAAATAACCCCTCTCCGGGTCCCATCGGATCTGTTGAGTCGATTAAAATAATATCAAACATGTTCTTTTTGTCTTTAATATATTCAATTGCATCCTGTACAAGTATTTCTACCTTAGGATTATCAAGCTGGCATGAAATAGTCGGCAAATACTTCTTACATGCATCAATTACCATTCCGTCAATTTCACAAAGAACAACTTTTTCAACTGTATCGTGTTTCAGAACTTCTCTTATAGTTCCTCCGTCACCGCCGCCTATTACAAGAACACTCTTTGGGTTAGCATGATGCATCATAGGTATGTGTGATATCATTTCGTGATAATAAAATTCATCGCCCTCTGTGGTCATCATTAAATCGTCTAAGGTTAAAATTCTGCCAAGTTCGCTGTCCGTATCTATAATTTCAACTTTCTGAAATTCGGATTGTTCCGAAAATAAAACTTCTTTTTGCTTTATCGCAACGCCAAATCCTGCAGGATTTATTTCCTTATAAAATTTTTCCATTGTAGTGTTCATTCTTCGCCTTTCCTTTTACTAATCTATATTACAAATCAAAACTCTTAATTTCTCCGCCTAAAATATGTATATGAAGGTGGAAAACAGTTTGTCCTGCTTCTTTTCCCGTATTAATCATTGTTTTATAACTTTTTAGCCCGATTTTTTTGCAGGTTTCTTTTACTGTCATCATTAAATTTCCGATAAATTCAGCATCCTCAACTTCATTCAAGGATGCTACATGTTTTCTCGGAACAACTAACAAATGTGTGTCAGCCTTTGGGTTAATGTCTTTAAAAACAACCGCATGCTCATTCTCATAAACAAATTCGGTATTAAAATCACCTTTAACTATTTTACAAAAAATACAATCTTCCATATCCGCCTCACTGCTTAATTCTGTTCAGAATTATAACATAAAAGGCAAAAAATATCGTTAATCAAGGATATGAATATTCATTCCGTTTCCTGTCGAATATCTGTGATTGTACCGCCTTTGGTTTAACCAGTTGTTACCATAGTAAGAATCTATTGCTCTGCCGTAGTTCTGCGGTAATCCAAAGTCTGTTGTTTCAAACTCATACAGGTCGGGTGTAATTCCGGTTGGATAGCCTCCGCCTAAGAAATTACCGAAATTATTCAGAAAATTTGAGATTTTGCCGGAAGAAGTATTGTCCCTGCAATTTATCGCACGTCTTATATTTTCATAACGGCTGTTTAAATCTCCTGAATGTATTGTTCCGAAAAGTTCTTCTTCAAGTCGTGAAAGTCTGTTCAGTTCCGTATCGTTACTGTAAACATTGTTGAAAATGATTTTTTCGTATTTAGCAAGGTCATTGTTCCTTATATTATAATTCCTGTTTTTTACATGATGTTTTCTGTTATGAGGTGTCTGCATGTGGTTTTCATAGGTATAATTTGGCGGATATTCCGTGACAAATGTCTTTGCATTTATCTCTAATGCCGTAAAAAGCAGTATTGTAAAAATTATAATTTTTTTCATTATCTCTCCTTTTTTAGGAGTTTAATATCGAAACCAAGATTATTTAATTGCCCGAATGGACTTTTCAGAGGGTAATTTTTTCAAAAAATCTCTAAAACCCTTTTTCCATGCCAACATTTTTACATTTCTTAACTAAAATCGAAATCATGGAAAACCATGCTCTGACCATGTTTCCATGTTTTAAATCATGAAATCATGGTCTGTGTCCATGTTAGACATGTTTTTGAAACCTGAAAGTCAGACCATGACCATGTTTGACCATGTTTTTTTAAGTGTTAAGATTCGTTTACAAACGGCTTGTAATAAGTATCTTAACCCATATAATTAAAATTGTACTTGGGAAATTAATAAAAAGTTTCATATAAAAAACTTTTAAATAATATTATTGCGGAGGAGCGAGTGATTAGAAGTCGTGATATGGGTAAAGCTGTTTCCGTCAGAAGATGGACTACAACAGCATTAGAATGTTATAAACGTGGTTGCAACTGCGAAGGGTGTTTTTATAAAGATTTTTTCAGTGCATCATCACAAAAATGTCAGATGAAAGCATCTGTTTTGGAATTGGTACGTGTAATTGGTGCACCTGATATTGATTTACCTCAAATAATTACAGAATAATAACTTTAAAAATTTGTTGTTATGTTGTATAATTATTTTTGTACTACATTAGTGGAGGTTATAAATGCGCATATACGTTAACGGAAAAAACATTGAAATTACTGATGCAATAAAGGCTTATGTAAAAGAAAAATTAGGTAAAGTAGCAAATCATTATGCTCAGATTACAGGCATTGATGTTATGTTATCTGTTATCAAAAATCCTGCAGCATCAGGAAAACATGTTGCTGAAGTTTCGTGCCAGCTTGAAAACGGAAAAGTAAGAGTCGAAGAATCAGCTGATTCTATGTATGCAAGTATCGATTTGGTTGCTGATAAACTCGACAGACAAGTTAAGAAATATAAAAGCAAAGCATTGTATTCAGATAAATCTTCTATAAGAAATTCAGAAGTTGAAGCAGTTGGTGTAGCATCTGATAAAGATCTTGAAGAAGATTTCGAAAATAAAGAAGAAGAATAATTCAGAGTTTTAACGGTGATTAATAATCAAAAAATTGTTGTTATTATGCCCGCATATAATGCGGAAAAAACTTTAAAACAAACATACAATGAAATATATCAAGAATTCGTTGATGAGGTTATCCTTGTTGACGATTTTTCTTGTGACAATACTAAAAATATATCCAAAGAACTAAACATAACAACAATTGTTCATGAAAGAAATCTCGGTTACGGCGGAAATCAAAAATCGTGCTACAAAGCAGCCCTTAACTCAAATGCGGATATAATTATTATGCTGCATCCGGATTATCAATATACTCCTAAACTTATTCCGGCAATTGCCACAATGCTTGCATTCGGCGAATATGATGCCGTTCTTGCTTCAAGAATGTTGGGCAATTCAGCACTTAAAGGCGGTATGCCATTATACAAATTCATTGCAAATAAGTTCCTCACATGGTTTGAAAATATATTCCTCGGAGAAAAGGTTTCCGAATACCACACGGGTTTCCGAGGGTTTACCAAAAAAGTTCTCGAGGAATTGCCTCTTGAGTCCTGCAGTAACGATTTCGCATTTGATAATGAGATTATCGCACTTATGTTTTATAACAAGTTTAAAATAGGCGAGATTTCCTGTCCGACAAAGTATTTTAAAGATGCATCTTCCATTAACTTTTTCAGGTCATGCAAATATGGTTTAAGCGTTTTGCTTATCAGTTTAAAATACAGATTTGCAAAAATCGGTCTGAAATTCGGTATTTTTAAATCTGATGCAAGAAAACTCGATAAAAATTCAAAACTGAACTATTTCTATAAAAAACAATAAAAAGAGGCTGCAAAATACAACCTCTTTTTCAAAAGAAAAGGTTCAAATTGTTTAATTATTTAAAAGGTTATCTATTTCTTCAAGAAGTTCTTTATTTTCAGTTCTTTCTGCGTAATTTTTTGCTCTGTTAAGAAGTGCTTTTGCTTTTTTATCCTGATTATAATCAAGCATTATCTCAGCTGCTTCTTTATAGTTTTTAGCAACATCAAATGATGATTTTGCATCCGTATAATTTTTAACTGCATTTCTGTAGCATTTTAATGCTTTTTCAGGTTCATCAAACTGATTATAAGCGTCTGCCATATTGCTTGAAACAAAACCTTTTGCTTTAGCATTATCTGTTTGATTGATTATTTCGGTTGCCTGTTCGTAATAATCAAAAGCCTGTTCGTCCATATTATCAGTTAAAATGTTTGCAATCTTTGTCAAAGAATTTGATTGAGCAACAAAGTTATCAGTCTGTCCCGCATAAGAAATTGTTGTGAAATAATGATTAATAGCGGAGGTTGTTTGATTTACGTCATCATAAATCTGTGCCATTGAATAGTGTGCTTTTGTCTTGATGTTGCTGTCTGTTGTAGTCTGGCTTGAACGATTGTAACTTGTCAAAGCCTGAACTAAACAGTCATTGTCATCATAAATTTTACCTATTTCATAGCAAATTTGTGATTCTGTTTCTTTATCCTTAACTTCAGTTGCTCTTTCCAATGCTTTCTGGAATAAATCCATAGCTTTCTTAGAGTTATTGGTATAAAGTTGTTTTTTAGCTTTTATAAATAAATCTTTTAATTCCTTATCTTTCGGAATGGCAATTTTGACAGGATTAGAAGTGTATCTTTTAACTTCCGGTTTCGGTTCTGCTTTCTTTTCAGGTGCAATTTTCGGCTGAGGTTTAGCCTGCGGTCTCGGTTGCGGCTGAACATAAGCCTGCTGAGGCTGCTCAATGTACTGAGGTTCCTGTTCAATATACTGAGGTTGTGCCTGCATAGGCTGAGGAGCAAACTGTTCAGGCATTGGCTGAACACCCTGCATTTGTACAGGCTGCATTGGTGTTTGTTGCGGCATCATCTGAGGCTGTGCTGCCATCGGTTGCGGCTGGTGATATTCCTGTATGGGTTCATAATTGCCTTGCGGTGCATACTGTTGCGGCTGCATTCCCATCGGTTCAGGCATTGGTTGTCTTACAGGTGCCTGTGGTTGAGGTTGCTGCGGCTGTTCAGGACGCATTCCCATAGGTCTTTGCGGTTGCTGGTTTTCACCCGGAAATTTTACCAAGAAATCTTTGTTTACGTCATCTTCGTTATAGTGATAATCTATTTTCTGCAAGAATAAAGCGTCTAACCAGTTTTCAACTACTTTTGATTCTTTTTCAAGTGTTTCTGAAATATATGCGTCTAAAACTTTTGCGGCACTTCTTAAATTAGATTGAATCATATTTACTGCAGGATGTTCTTTCTTTACCTGTGAACCTACTGCAAATAAGAAATCATTTACTTTTTCACATAATTCCGGCGGAGTGCCTATTGCCTTAACTGTGTTATTAAAATCTTTTAAAATCTGTGCAATATTAATTTTATTGCTTTTAGGTAACTGTTGTTTTGCAGGCTGAGCCTGTATAGGATTTTGCATCCCGTATGATTGATATTGTGCATTGTTGTTGTATTGAGGCATCGGTTGGTACTGTCTTACAGGAGCCTGTTGCTGCTGCATCATTTCATCAGCACGACCTCTCGCAACTGTTTGTTGCTGCGGATTACCCTGATTTTCATGGTTGTTCTGCCCGCCGTATCCGTTGCCGTCGGGGAGTTGATATGGGTTTGGTCTTACAGGATTCATTGTGTTAAACACGACTAACCGTCCTTCCTAAAACTTTTATCGGTTTTATAGTTAAACTCTTGACCTTTTTGTTTCAATTTCATACAAAAGTATGAGAACCTTCTCTAACTTTTTAATGATATTTTTTTTAAAGTCATATTTTTGTTTAAAAAGTTTACAAAAATTTAAAATTGGGGTAAAAATAAAATTTTACATCTCCGTTATTTTAAAAAATAAGTAAATAAAATACTTATGTTCTATTTCTTTGGCAGCAAAGAAACAGAATCAAAAGAAACTGCCGACCTGTGCTGCATTCGCTAATAATCTGTAATGCTCAAAATTAGGTCGGGCAAACTCGAGGACTATGTCCTCTCAGACAATGCCCGGCTTTCTGTTTTTTCGCATACAATTATTGCTCATTACGCAAAGGTCGGTAAAAACTATATTATAGTCTTAATAATTTACTTTTCGGGCATTAAGATAGATATAACTGCGTTGTTAATATCAAGATATTTTTTTGCGGTCTCTTCAAGCTCTGCTACCGTTATTTCATCAAGCAGTTTTAAATATGTTTCAACAGGTTTTAAATCATTACATACTGTCATATAATAACCTATTGATTCCCCTATTTCAGAAACAGTTTCAGCCTCTGCCGCAAATCTTGATTTAATTTTCTTCTTAGCTTTTTTAAATTCTTCTTCCGTAATATCTTTTTTAACTTTTTCAAGTTCGGCTTTAACAAGCTCTATTGCCTGTTCCTTTTTCTCAGGAATAAAATTAGCCTGAATAAAGAAATTACTTCCGTCTCTGAACACGTAATGTTCTGAATCTACCAAATTAAATATGGGTTCTTTCTGTTTTTCAATTAAATTTTGATACAATCTTGAACTTGAGCCCTCACCAAGTATAACTCCCAACATATCAAGCATAATTATTGATTTTGTATCGTTAGCAAGAGCTCCAAGATATCCGAACATCATAAATGCTGAATTTATACATGAAGTTTCTTCAATATATTTTGTTGTCTGAACGGGTTTATCTATTGTCAAAACAGGATTGGCATTGCTTTCTCTGCCTTTAAAATCAAATTCTTTTTCAACTTTTTTCAGAATATCCTCATGGTCAAAATCACCTACAATTATTGTTGTTATATTCTTTGGAGAATAGAAAGTTTTATAATAATTCATTATCTCTTTTTGTGTTACCTGAGATATAATTTGCGGAGTACCTATAACATCTCTTTTATAAGGATGCTGAGTGTACATAGCGTGGTTTGTATTATTATAAACTTTTGTCCACGGCTGATCCTGTCTCATTCTGATTTCTTCAATTACAACGTGTCTTTCCCTTTTTTCTTTAACAACAGGATTGTTGATATCAAACGGTTCGCCAATCTCATTTTCGGGAATGACAGGATCTAACATCATATCGGCGTGCAATTCAATTGCTTCATAAAAATCTTTGTTATCTTCGCCTTTCGGTAAAGTTACATAATAGAAAGTGTAATCTTTCCAAGTAGCTGCATTAACGATAGCACCTTTTGATTCAAGAATTTTGTCAAATTCGCCTGCTTTATGTTTATGAGTTCCTTTGAACATCAAGTGTTCCAAGAAGTGAGAAATTCCGTTGTTTTTATCATTTTCATTGATGGAACCCGTCTTAACCCAAGAACTTATATTTACAAGGTCGCCCTCTTTGTGTGCCAAAACTATTTTATGTCCGTTTTCTCTCTCATAGACTTCAACATCTCTTGTAAGAAAAGGGTATTTTATCGTTGTTTTTTTCATTTTTAAAACTCCCGTAACAACTCTATTATATCACAGACTTTTTTCGTTCAGAAATTTTATGATATTTCTTAATGCAACAGATCTGTGAGAAATCTGATTTTTTTCATCCTCTGACATTTCTGCCATTGTTAAATCCGTTCCCTCAACAAGAAATATCGGATCGTATCCGAAACCATGAACTCCTTTAGCCTCTTTTATTATCTCTCCGTGGCATTCACCAATTGTCTGAAAAAGCAAATTTCCATCCTTATCAAGCAAAGTCATACAGCATACAAATTTTGCTTTTCTGTTTGTTTCGTTTTCCATTTCTTTCAGCAATTTTGCAATTTTTTCCTGCTGAGTTCCGGCATATCTTGAAGAATAAAGCCCCGGTGCTCCATTTAATGCTTCGACACAAAGTCCCGAATCGTCAGCAAGTGTCATCATATTTGAAATTTTTTGTGCAGCTTTCGCTTTTATAAGTGAATTTTCTTCAAAAGTTGTTCCTGTCTCGTCTGCTTCAAACTTTTCAGGCGGAAGAATAAATTCTATTCCGTAATTTTTACCTATCTCGTTCATTTCCTCAAGTTTATGAGGATTATTTGTTCCCAAAACTATTTTCATTATATTTACCTTTACCCTCTGCTCCAGACTTCTTTCTGGCAAATAATTAAAAACGGAATTAATTCTAAACGTCCTATAAACATATTTGCAGTTAATATAAATTTCGATACGGGATTTAAAGTATCATAAGAGCCCATAGGTCCTATAATGTTACCGAACGCAGGTCCGATATTTCCTATCGCGCTTATAGATGATGAAATGCCTATTGTTACATTGTGTTCTATAAGCGTAATGAGTAACATTGAAACTCCCGCAATAAAGAAATAGAAAAATACAAATATAACCAACTGTCCGAGAATTTCTTTTGAAACAATTGTATTATCCAATTTTGTTATCATAACCGCATTCGGATGTAACATTCTTTTCATTTCAATTTTCATTGTTTTAAAGAGTAAAACCCATCTTGATATTTTTATGCCGCCGCTTGTTGAAGATGCGCAGCCGCCCGTAAGCATTGCTATAAAAAGTAAAACTTTACTTGTGAAATCCCAGTTTGAGTAGTCGGAAGTAACACTTCCCGTTGATGTCATAAGTGAAATTACCTGAAACATACTTTGCGTAATACTGTCAACGACCGACATTTTGTCTTTGAAAAACAAAGACAAACCTACAATTGTTGATATTCCCAAAAATACGAGAGTATAAGCCCTAAATTCTTCACTTTTAAACAACAGTTGCGGTTTAATTTTGGTTAATGCAACGTACTGCAGGTTAAGGTTTGCGCCCGATAAAAATATGAAAATCATAATTATCCAGCAGATTATATTAGAACCGTATCCCATTATGCTTTCTGAATTCGGTGAAAATCCTCCGCATGAAACAGTTGATAAGGAGTTACAAATTGCATCAAAAACGTTCATTCCAAATGACGATAAAAGTATTATTTCAAGAATGGTTAAGCCTAAATATATTTTCCAAAGAGCCATTGCCGTGTGTTTAATTCTTGGGGTGATTTTTTCCTCTGTCGGTCCCGGGGCTTCAGCAAAGAATAACTGTCTGCCTACAACCGCAAACTGAGGAAGAATTGCTATAAACAAGACGATAATACCCGCACCGCCTATCCATTGAGAAAAAGATCTCCAAAAAATAAGCGCTTTCGGTAAATCGTAGGTCGTAAAAATAGTTGCACCTGTTGCCGTGATTCCCGAAACTCCCTCAAAAAATGAATTTATAGGATTAAATCCAAAGAATAGATACGGAATTGAACTTAGTATTCCCGCTATAACCCAGGCAAAAACAACTATTCCCAATCCTTCACTTTTTTTCAAATCGTTGAATTTTTCAAATTTCGTTTTGTCTTTTTCAGCCCCTTTTTGGCTTAAAAGTTTGAAAATCAAACTGATAAGTAAAGAAATTACAGCCGATACAACAAACGGAAACCATGTATTTTCTTTATAAATCAAAGAAACTATAACGGGCAGTGCCAAAAGTATTGAAAAGAATAAAAAAACTATATATAAAGCTGACGCTACATATTTTAATCTCATTTCAGCCCCTCAAAGTATTTCTTAATCTCAGGAACATTCCGGCTTGTTGTAAAGATAATCAGAGCATCATCAGGCATGATTAAAGTATTTCCTTTCGGGATAATAACTTTGTTTCTGCGCTGAATTGTTCCGATAATTGCCCTTACCGGAAGTTTTAATTCCAAAATTTTAACGGTTTTAAAGTTGTTTGGGATTTTTATTTCCAAAACTTCGCCCAAGCCCTGTTCTACTGTTGCAAGTATATCGACATTTGTTTCGTATAAATCGTTTCTGACTTCTTTAATAGCTGTAGAATCGGCAGAAATTGCAACGTCAATTCCGACTTTTTCAAAAAGCGGTATATTCATTGTTTTCATTACTCTTGAGATAACTCTCTTAACTCCTGCCTGTTTTACTAAAAGTGAACAGAGCAAATTCTTTTCATCGTTGTTTGTAACACTCACAACAACATCGGATGATGTGATATCTTCTTCTCTGAGAAGTGCCAAATTTGTACCGTCACCGTTTATTACAAGAGTTTCTTCAAGGTTTTGTGCAAGATATTCGCATCTTTTTGTATCGAGTTCAATAATCTTGGTCTTGATTTTGGTTTTTGCCAAATTCTGTGCAAGCATCATTCCGACATCGCCGCCGCCGATTATTGTAACTGTTTTTATAAAGCCTTCCTGATGGAAGAATTTACCCGCAAGTATGTTCAGTGAACTGTTTAAGCCCATAAATATAACTTTATCGGATATCTTTAATTCCGTATCTCCTGACGGAATAAACAGTTCCTCGTCTCTCATTATTCCGACAATTAAAGTCTCATCAGGAAAATCACATTCTCTGACTTTTTTCCCTGCAAGAACTGAATTTTCTTCAATCTTATATTCAAGTAATTTTGCCTTTCCTTCCGCAAAATTTTCAACATCAAGCGCCTGTTCAACGGTTACCGTTCTGAAAATTTCCTGTGTCAAAAATTCCTCAGGCCAAATCAAATGATCTATATATAAATCGCAAGGATATTCGATATCTTTAGTCAAACCGAGTGATGCATTATACTTTCTTGTCGTTACAAAGCAAATAGTCTTAACTCCGCTTATTCTCTTTGCCGTAAGACATGCAACGATATTAACCTCATCAGTATCCGTACATGCAATAAATACATCGGAATTTCTGATATCGGCTTTTTTCAGAACCTCAATATCAGATGCACTTCCCTGAATATATTCGATATCTAATTTACTGAAATTATCGGATCTGTTTTCTTTATCGTCAATTACCGTTATATCATGGTCTTCAAAAAATTCTGTTGCAATTAAGCATCCTAATTCTGTTGAACCATATATTACTATTTTCATTGTTTACTCCAAATTTTCCTTTAATCTTGAAGAAACCGCACTTAAATTTTTTATTACCGGCACAATTTCCTCTTTATATTTAGGTACTTTTGAAACTGTTTCAAATTCGCCATGCATTGTTTCGTCTTCTATAAAACACTCTCTGTATCTGAAAATTTCGGTTTTATCCGAAACGGAAATGATTTTTCTTGTTCCGTCAAGAACTTTTTTAACTTTGACAATAACTGAATTTTCAACATTGATATCAATTGAATCAGAAAGCGAAACGGTTGCAATAATACCTTTAAAGCCTGAATTTGCAAGTTCTCTGATTTGTTCAATATCATGACAGGTATCTATTATAACTCTGTCAGGCATCATTTTTATAACTGTTTCCAAGACGTTTTTCTTGTTTTTGCATGTTATAAAATTATCGTGAGTTAACAAAATCTCCGAAAAATCTTCAACGACAGCGACTCTCTCATCATTACTTACCTCAGATATAAGCGCATTAACAAGAGTAGTTCTTCCGCTGTTTGAAAGTCCGTTTATAATTATATTTTTCTTTGCTTTAACACAATTCATAAGGAATTTTGAAATATCTTCGTTCATAAATTCCGTATTAACAAGGTTTCCCATATTCGCATTTTTATAACTGTATTTTTTAATCGTCAAAGCAGGATTCTTACTGTACGGGGGCATTATAATGTTTACTCTTGCACCTGACGGCAACATTCCCTCAAAAACAGGATTATTGTAATCTATTGTTTCTCCGCAGTCTGACACCATTCTTTCAACGATTTTTTCCAAATTAGACAAGATAATTTTTGTTTTATAAACTTTGTCATTTTTTTCAACAAAAACACTGTCATAAGAGTTTACAAAAACAGCCGTAACAGAATCGTCATCGATTAAATTATCAAGTGCGCCGTAACCGTTCAGTTCTTTCACAATATCTGTTATTAATTTATCTCTTTCGTATTTATCAAGAGTGATATCGTAAGTGTTATTAAGATAATCTTTGACATAGTCTTCAACGTCAACCCTTTTTTCAACGTTGATTTCCTGCAATATGCGGGTTTTTAAATCATTTATGTCCGTATCTCTTGAATTTTCTTTCAAACGTTCTTTTAAAGACACTTTTTACTCCTTAAACGGTTTTGCTTTTCACTCTTTCCGTAATATTTTGTTCGATTATACTGTCTGAAATTTTTATTGCCAAATCTCTTAAACTGCAAGTTATATTTGAATCTTCGTTGATTTCAGAAACAGGCACGCCCTTATTTATTGCAGACATTATAGTAAAGTAGTTGTTCGGAATCTTCCAATAGACTTCTCTGCCAAGCGCCGTTTCAAAATCGGTTATATTTATCTCGTCATTTTCAACGTATCTGTTTACCAAAATTCTTGTCTTATTTTCGCTATATCCCATTCTGCCAAACCAGTCCATACATCTCTGGCAGTTTCTTATAGCAGGAATATTGATTATTGTCGGGAATAAAATAAGGTCTGAATTGTCCAAAATCGTTGCCGATTTTTCGTCAATTGCTGACGACATATCAATAATTATGTATGAAAAGATTTTTCTTAAAGAATTTAATAACATTGAAATCTGTTTCGGTTTTATATCCTTTGCTGTTTCAGCAAAAGCAGGCTCTGCAAGGATATAAAGTTCCAAATTCTTATATTTTTCAAAAGTTTTAAGTATAAAATCTTCATCTTTTTCAATATTACTGTTCAAAACATAAGAAATATCAAAAGTCGGTTTTACATCCAAAAATGCTGAAACATCGCCTAACTGCAAATTTAAGTCTAAAAGTGCGACTTTTTCTTTTGTGATTTTTGCAAGTTCAACCGCAAGATTTACCGCAATTGCAGTTTTCCCTATCCCGCCTTTATTTGAAAATACAGTCAGAACCCTGTTTTTTGTATCGCTTGATACTTCAGGCAGGGCAAGTTTTTGCAGTGATTCTGTTAATTCATTTTTTATAACAGGAATTGAAATAAAATCAGATGCTCCGGCTCTTAAAGTCCTGATAGCTTTTCCGGTTGTCCATTTTGAATTAAGCGCAATAACTTTACACCCGAGTTCAGCCGCTTTTCTTATATACATCAATGCTTCTTCGCCAGTAACATCTATAATTAAAATGTTTGGTAAATCATTCTTAATCGCAGAATATCCGTCCTGATAATCAGTAAAACTGTTTTTAACAGTGTACCCTGCAATGTCCTCAAAATAATTTTTTATTATATTTAAAGATTCTTCTTCTTGTTCAAAAATTGTGACAGTATAATCCATACCTCTATAATACAATAAGAATACAAATATAACAATTTAATTTTTGGGTATAAAATCAGTGTAATTAAAATTTTTTAACATTTTTCTTGTAAAAGATTTTTGTTTGATATATCCTAAAACTACACAATTTGAAAGAAGGAAGTCGAAATTATGGCAAAACAATGTGAAATATGCGGAAAGAAAGCTCTTAAATCAGCTCAGTTAACTTTTTCTCACAAGCAGAATATCAACCGTCAGCAACCGAATTTACAGACTATTAAAGTAAATGTTAACGGTGTTGTTAAGAAAATGGACGTTTGTACTTCTTGTATCAGAGCAGGAAAAGTTCAAAAAGCATAGTTAACGGAAAAATTTTTAAAAAAGAGGACAAGTTTTTCTTGTCCTCTTTTTGTGCATTAATATATTTGGTAGACTAAAGTCTACCCTACTGTCTTTT
>JAFRHR010000002.1 GCA_017433195.1 bacterium | reverse complement strand
TTTCTTTCAGAAAACAGCCGCTTCATCAAGTTGTTCACAGGGACGTGCTGGGTTCGTTGCACTCACACGGCGCACTTGCCAAAATCCGCTCGAACCTGAACAGGCTCCGCCTGTTGGTTCTCATCCTTCCTATTACGCAAAAGCATAAAAAAAGATGACTTACGTCATCCTCTTTTGTTAAACTCTGGGACGGAAGGATTGTCTTGCTCGCTCGCGTTTAACGGCAGTTCCGTGTTTTGCTTCTGTTGCCCTGCAACTTCCGCAAAAGCACTCCAGCCTCAGCTCACTCGCGCTCGAACCTGACAAGGCTCTGCCTTGTGGTTCTCATCCTTCCTATTACGCAAAAGCATAAAAAAAGATGGCTTTCGCCATCCTCTTTTGTTAAATACTGGGACGGAAGGATTCGAACCTCCGAGATGTCTGGACCAAAACCAGATGCCTTACCACTTGGCGACGTCCCAATGACAACTAAATATTAGCCCAAACATTGCAGGGTTGTCAAGAATAATTTGTCAGGCATAAATTTATGCGTTTGATACGTCTTTTGCAAGATATCTTGCATGACATGCAACTGCCGTATTATAAATTACAAAGTCATTTGTCGGGGAAAAACGTTTTCTTAAATATGCTTTGTTTTTAATTGTTTCATTACAGGTATATGAATCGACTTTTTCTTTTAAAAAGCCCGCAAATATACGCTGCTTATGATTAAGCTTGTAGTCCTTTAAATTTTTTACTATATCCATATTTCGACCGCTCTCTTACATATCCTTCTCATGGTTATTATACCCTTATTTCGGATTTTCATAACAAAAATATGAAGAATTATTAAGTCATATTCACAAGAGTTGAAAATATTGATTTACAATATCCTGAAACTCACTTATGACCTGTGCCTCCCCTTATCAGGGGAGGATAGGAGGGGTAATAGTATGATACCCGCCCTTGCCCCTCCTAATTAGGGAGGGTATATTAAACTATCATTTATACATGGAGTATCTTGTTTGCCTCACGCAGCCGTTCCATTGCCTCAATTGTATTTTCTCTGTTGCCGAAAGAGGTTATTCTCAAGTATCCTTCGCCGTTTTTACCAAATCCCGATCCCGGAGTTCCGACAATCTGCAAATTGTTTAAAAGATAATCAAAAAATTCCCACGATTTTTGACCGTTCGGACATTCAAGCCAAATATAAGGTGAATGTTTTCCGCCTGTGTACCAAATTCCCAAATCATCAAAAGTTTTTGCCATTATCTCGGCATTTTCTCTGTAATATCTGATATTTTCCTGAATTTCGCTAAAACCTTCAGGTGTAAATACAGCCTGTGCCGCTCTTTGTACAATATACGGAACACCGTTGTATTTTGTAGTCTGACGTCTTACCCACATTCTGTTAAGTCTGCCGTTTATAATGTCGTTCGGAATTATGGTATAACCGCATCTTGTACCTGTAAATCCTGCCGTTTTTGAGAATGAGCAGATTTCAATTGCGCAGTTTCTTGCACCCTCAATTTCATAGATACTCTTTGGCAGATTTTCATCGGAAATAAACACTTCATACGCCGCATCAAAAATTATCAGCGCATTTATTGAGTTTGCATAATCAACCCATTGTTTTAACTGTTCTCTGTTGTAAACAGCACCTGTCGGATTGTTTGGAGAACAAATATAAATCAAATCAGCCTTAACGTTTTTGTTCGGCAACGGTAAGAAATTATTTTCCTTGTTTGCATCCATAAACAAAACAGGTCTTCCGCCCATTAAGTTTGCATCAACGTAAGCGGGATAAATAGGATCAGGCATTAAAGCAACGGTTGAATTATCAAAGAGTTCAAGGATATTTCCCAAATCACTTTTTGCGCCGTCACTTACGAAAATTTCTTTTGTATCGAGTTTTACGTTATGAGTGAGATAATAATCTCTTATGCTTTCTCTCAAAAATTCATAACCCTGTTCAGGTCCGTAACCTCTGAAAGTTTCTTTAACACCCATTTCATCAACTGCGGAATGGAGAGCATTTATAACCGCCTTGCATAAAGGCAGAGAAACATCACCTATTCCTAATCTTATAATTTTTTTGTCCGGATTTTTTTCCGAATACTCATTAACTTTTTTTGCTATAGTTGAAAAAAGATAACTCTCTTCTAAATTTGAATAATTTTCATTTATTTTCATAACCGCTCCGAATAATTTTTAAATAAGTATTTTTAAATACTTCAGTTTTATCCCTGAATGTCATTATACCATATTTAAAATTATCAGGCAGAATTATGTAGTTTTTTATTATTTTGCTTTGTTTTTTCGGCATAAGTTTATAATAAAATTAAAACTTAGGATATTCAGACCTGAAAATATGGTACAGTATGATATTTTTTGATAAAATAAAAACTGGAGAGAGATTTTAATGACGAAAAAAACCATAACAATAATAATGCTTGTTTCCGTTGTTATCTTGTCAATGGTTATTTTTATCAATTTCAAAAGTGCTGAAAATAAGAGTAACGAAATTTATAGCGATGCAATTATGAGCTATAAGGCTGATGATTATAATGATGCCTATAATAAGTTTTCAAAAATATCACCGTTTTCGGCTCTGAAACCGGCAGCACTATTCAGACAGGCAAGATGTGCCTCTAAATTGTATCAGTTTGATAATGCAATAAAGCATTACCAAAAAATCGTACAAAATTATCCAAACACAAATATAGCGGCTCTCAGTTACTATAATATGGCTTTAATCAAATACGATATGCACAAAAAAGGGGCAAAACAAAATTTTGAAGCCGTCATTAAAAAATATCCCGAAACAGAAATAGCAACACTTTCCGAATACTATTTGGGATGTATTTATTTTAATGCGGCACAACTGACGGATAATGACAGAAAAAGACAGCATTACAATATCTCGGCGGCAAATTATTTTAAATCTTTTATAAAAAAACTGCCTGCTGACGGTCACTCACTTGATGCGGTTGAAAAACTTATGCGCACAGAGTCAGAACTCAATCAGGAAGACAACCTTGCAGTTGCACGTGTTTACTATAATCTCGGAAATTACAGTGATGCAAAAGATTTTCTTTATAGTACAAAATTGAATGAGAGCTGGTGCGACCTTGCAAGAAATTATGTAAAACTTGGGGAATATTCAAAGGCAAGAAGTGTTATAGAGACCGGGCTGAGAAGTTTTTCAAACAGTAAAGATATCAAAGAAATCTATGAAATGATAGATTTGTATTTAAGCCTTGTACCGAAAGAAAACGGGGTAAAATATCTTATGGCACAGGTTATTGACTGCAATGGCTTTGACTACCTTGTGCATTTGAATTGCCAAACCAAAAAAGGACAACAAAAAATTTACTGTTTAGACGGACTTTATAAAAAATACCCAAACGGAAGATTTGCACCTAATGCACTTTCAGAAGTTTTTTATTCAAAGGTTAAGGACGGAAAATACTCTGAAGCCGAAAGACTTGGCAGATTGCATACAAAAAATTACCCGTACTCAAAATCGTCACCATTTGTAATGTATCAGATGGCAAAAGTTGAGAATGCGCTTAAAAAACCTGATATGGAAACTGCATGTTATAAAGGAGTTTTGTCAAAATACCCTGATACTTACTATGCTTACCGTGCATTTTTAAAACTAAATAAAAATTCAGGCATTAACCCTGATATCAAGGTTAAGCCTGTCGTTTTCCCTTATAAAAAATCGAGCGAAAACAATTTCATAATAACACTTGCTGAACTTAAAGATTATGATTTGGTTGAAGAATTGTGCAAGAATGATAAATTTGTTCAGAGCTGGATTGCATACAGAAAAGGAAAATATACGACTTCGATAATTTTGGCAAGAGACGCTATGGAAAAGATAAATGAAAAACCGCCTTTCAGTGATTTGAGATGGAGACTTGTTTATCCGGTACATTATTATGAAGAAATCAAAAAACACAAACTCGATAATAACCCGACACTTCTTTTATCGATTATGAAAGAGGAGAGCCACTTTGACGATCAGGCAAGGAGTTCTGTGGGTGCTTTGGGGCTAATGCAGTTAATGCCTGCAACGGCAAAGGAAATTTCTGATGCGTACGGTCTGAATGGCAGTTTGTATAATCCCGAAAACAATATAAGAACTGCAAGCCTTTATTTTTCAAAGATAAAAGGGATTTTGCACGGCAAATCGGCACTTGCCGTATTGGCGTATAACGGGGGATTTAATGCAGTCAGCAGATGGAAACAGTATTTGAATTATGAAGACTTTGACGAGTTTTTGGAACTGATTCCGTATGACGAAACCAAACTCTACCTCAAAAAAGTTCTAAGAACCTATTGGTGTTATACGAATATTTATTAACCATTAAAAAATATAATTTTTCTGTCATGCTGAATTTATTTCAGCATCTAACCAACAATATAAATAAAAAAAGTAAAATCACATAATTTCTAATATAGTTAACAAGATCCTGAAACAAGTTCAGGATGACAATTTATAGTTTATTTATAAAATACGGTTATTTACACCCTTTTTATTTACCTCTTTACCCCTGCCCTAATCAAATCTTCCGATTAGTCTTCCCCAATCACCTAAGTGACAGGCTACCATGTGGTTTTCACTCACTTTTGACATATACTGTTCGGGTACTACCTTTTTACATGATTCACTTGTAGATGAAGTACATCTGGGGTGAAATTTACATCCGGAAATACAATCTTTTATGGAAGGAGGCTGACCTTCAATTATTTTAAGCCTTTTTGCGTTACCCCTCGGTCTTGTTTTCAGAAGAGCTATCGAATACGGATGCAGGGTACAGTCAAAAAATTCTTTAACCGGTGCTTTTTCAACTATGCTTCCAGCATACATAACCGCAATGTCGTCACAATACTGACCTACAAGTTCCAAATCATGGGAGATAAAAAGAATTGAAGTTCTGAGTTCACGCTTAATTGTGTTCAGCAAATTCATTATCTGAGCCTGAATTGTAACATCGAGTGCAGTTGTCGGCTCGTCTGCTATAATAATTTCAGCATTACATGCAAGCGCCATTGCAATGATGACTCTCTGCTTCATTCCGCCTGATAATTCGTGCGGATATGCTTTGAGTTTTTCTTCAACGTTCGGAATTTTTACCTTATCCAAAGCCTCTTTTGCCTTTTTTAAAGTGTCGGCTTTTGAAAACAGTTTATTCTTGTTTATGACTTCAACAAGTTGGTTTTCAACCGTATATAAAGGGTTTAAAGAAGTCATGGGATCCTGAGGAATAAGTGCAATTTTTGTTCCTCTGATTTTTTCGGGGTGTTCCGTTTTTAAAATATCCATTTTGTTGTATAAAATTTCTCCGCTCATGACATAAGCGTTTTTTGGCAAAAGCCTTAAAATCGACATTGCGGTGAGCGTTTTCCCGCAACCGGATTCACCAACAAGCGCTAATGTTTTACCCTCATTAAGATTAAACGAAACATTATACAATGCCTGATAAGACTTCTCGTCAGATTTAAACGCAACATTCAGATTTTTAACTTCTAAAATAGACATAATACAATTATAATACTTTATTTTAAAAATAAATCATACCGATAAATAAGAAATCAGACTAAATAAAAATACCCATCCGTAGTTGTATATTTCGCTATAGCTCAATAAAAACATACTCCTTCCCTAATTAGGGAAGGCTGGGATGGGTAAATAATTATAATCAAAAAATCCAGCTGTTAAATAAGAAAACGGGTGATAATTTTTCAATTATCACCCGCCTTCATATAAAACTCCAGATTAAAGCATATTTTTTCTGATTTTTTCTTTTGCTTTTTCTATGTTTTTAATTCTTTTTTCAATTGATTTTACCTGTTTGTGCAAAGATGCTCTCTCAGCCTTAATGAGTTTGTACTGAGCATCAACATCAGAATATTTTGCTCTGTAGTTTTGCAATTCTGTTCTGATATCAACCTGAGCGTTATCTAATTGCAAAATAGCGTTTTGGATATTGCCGTTTCCGACTGCTTCAGTTTCTGAAATTGTGGTAACAGGAACTTCTGAAGATGAATTAGCAGGTGTAATTGTGTTGCCATTGCTGAAATCTAACGGTGTAAAAGCAGTGTCTCCGTCAGCATAAGCAACACCTGCAAACATCAATATACATAATAAAGCAATAATTTTTTTCATAAATAATCCCTTTCTCCCAATTTATTCTACAAATAACATTATATAATATGTTTAAATATTTTCTAAAATGTTAAGTTTCATAACAAAAACCGCAATTTTTATTTTCATAAGGTTTAAAATCAATAAATTGAGATAAAAATATGCATATTACACCGCTTTATTCAAACTGTTATAACAGGAACATTGTTCCGAAAAACTACAGTTCTGTGCCAAAATTCAGTGCACAGGGACTGATGCGGGATACTGTTTCTTTCGGTGCAATGAAGAAGAATGAGTTTTCAGGAATTGATTTACTCGTTGTTGAGAAATTCAATGCTCCGATAGAAAAATTTAAGACAAATGACGATTTTTCAAAATGGGCAGAAAATGAAATATCCGACATTTTAGGCAAAGATTACAATGCAAGAACCTATGAGGCCTCAATACAAAGAGATGCGATTATCGGAGAATGGAAAAAGTATTTTGAAGAAGAAAACAAAGAATATACCCCTTCTGAAAAACTGCTGATTTATGACGGAATAACAAAAAATTTAAAACCCGATAATGACACAATTCCCCCGATTTTGAATAAAGGTGCGCTTGCCGATACTATGTATCAGCTAAAAGAAGATTTAAAAACAAATCCGAAAATGGCTTTTAATTTTTCAAAAAATTATACAAATAATATCCGAAAGGCTATATTTGAAGAGTCAAAACCGATAGACGATATTACGGGCTGGGTAAAAATTCCGTCAAAAGCACATGACGAAAAAAACTTTGAAAAGAATGTGGATAAGTTAAAGACTCTTTCCCATAATTCATGGTGCACAAAATCGAATATGGCAGAGCCTTATTTATCAAGAGGTGATTTTTATATTTATTTTGAACAGGGACATCAAAAATTATCGGTAAGGTTTGACGGAGATAAAATCGTTGAACTTGCAGGCGCAAAGAACGACGGCAAACTTCCGCAGGACTATATTTCAACTTTTGAAACCTTTATGAAAGATAATGAATATTCTGAAGATACTATTGCTGACTCTGCAAAATATCAGTACGACAACGCAAAAGATTTAAAAGAAAAAATAGCCAAAGAAAAACAATTACTCAAAGAAAACGGAATTTCGCTTGAAGCTAAAGACAACGATTATGAAAAACTGTTTAATTTTTACGATATGGAAACAAGCCGTGATAAAAACGGAATGTTGATTTTATCTCACTATGACGAGCCAAAAGATATCAGTTTTAATGATTTGGGAATTGACGGAAGTAAGTTATTCAAAAATGTTTCAAAAATAGAAGGAGATGCAAAATTCTGCAGTTCTGAAATGACCGATTTGGGAAATTTAGAAGAAATCGGCGGAAATGTAAACTTGAAATTTTCAAAAATAAGAACTTTAGGACATCTTAAAAAAATAGGCGGTAATTTTGAAACAGGGTGGGACGCTTTAAAAGATACAGGTGATTTGGAAGAAATAGGCGGAAATGTAATAATGCATTCATGGGCAGGTTATGAGTTTAAAAACCTGAAACGTGTAGGCGGAAATTTTGATGTCGGAAAAATCAATACTTTTGTAAGTTTGGGAAATTTAGAGGAAATCGGCGGTGATTTAATAAAAGGCTCTAATATAGAAGATTTCGGGAATTTGAAAAAGATAGGCGGAAATGCTGATTTTGAATATCTGAATATGACAGAGCCGTTTAATATTGAAGAAATAGGCGGAAATGTAAACTTTACAAATGCTGATATAAAAGTGCCATTGAGTATCAAAAAAATCGGCGGTGATATGAATTGCAGATTTGCGGATATCGAAAGTTTCGGTAACCTTGAAACGATAGGCGGAAATCTTTATTTGGGCGGTGCTGACGTAAACGATTTCGGCGCAATAAAAGAGGTTAAGGAAAAAATTACGGCTCTTGATGAGGATAAACAAAAATTATATGAAACAATGAGAAAAAATAAAAAATGGAGTTTCTGGGATAAACTTTTCGGCAGAGATAAAAAGGATAATTGTAAAAAGAATTCATTCGATGAAGAACATAAAATGATAACAGAGAAGATTACCAAAAAATTTACCAGACAAATAATGCGGAACCTGGGCATGAGGGATAAATCAAAAGAATAAACTTCTGCTGCTGAAATTTTAAATCATATCAGGCATTATTGATGATTAGGTTTAATTATATGCAGGGTGCGTGATTCTGAAATTTCTCTTCTTGCATCTTTTATAATCTGTCTGTTTTCTTCGGATAAACTGTAACCGCTGCAAAGTCTGTCAACAAAACCGTTATTGAGTTTTACGGCTTTATCAAAAGCACCGACTTCTTCCAAAACTGCTCTTATATCAGATAATTCATAACTGAAAGACTGTTTTGACTGATAAACCATTGTTTCGCCCGTTTCAGCCGTAATCGGTTTACCGCCTAGTTCAAAATAGAGTTTGAAAATTGATTTCAAATCCTGAATTTCAGCCTGCATGGTGTTTATTCCCTGCTGAATTCTTAAATATCTGTCAAAAAGATAATCTATATTTTCCAATTGTTTTTTCTGCCAATCGCATTTTTGTAAATAAAGATTTTTCAATTTCGGATAAGCAAGCGCCAAACCCATTGCATCACCCATAGCTCTGTGGTGGTTTGTGAGTTCGACATTAAATCTTTGTGTCAGCATGTCGAGTCCGTGAGATTCCAAATCGGGACAAACTTCTTTAAACAACTGCTGAGTATCGACACGGGAATTTTCTATTCCGTGATTGTAAAGTCTTATATTTGCCTCGTTTATAAACGAATAATCAAAAATTGCATTATGTGCAATAATCGGATAATCACCTATAAATTCCATGATTTTCGGCAACACTTCTTCTTCTTTCGGTGCGTCCTCAACCATATCCTGAGTGATACCGTGGATAGCAATACTTGATTTGCGGATATGCTGTTCGGGGTTAATCAAAGTTTCAAAAGTATCTTTGACTTTGCCGTTTTCAAGCCTTACGCCCGCAAATTCAACCATTTTTTCTCTTGTATAATCAAGACCTGTTGTTTCAATATCGATAACTATTTCTACGGTTTTTTTAGGTGACATTAATTTACCTCATTGTCCTATGTTAATATAATAGCACAAAAATGATATCTATGATAGAATTTAAATATTAAAAGGAGAAGGTTATGATTACAGAAATTAATGAAGCAGATTTTGAAAACAGTGTAATAAAGTCAGATATACCTGTTTTGGTTGATTTTAGCGCATCTTGGTGCGGAACTTGCAGAAAGTTAACACCTGTTTTGGAAGAAATAGGAAAGTCTTACGAAGACAAACTCAAAATGGTTAAGATAAACATTGACCAAAACCTCAACATAGCAAAAGAATACTCAGTAAGCGGACTTCCGAGCATTTTGATATTCAAAAACGGCAAACCGGAAGAAAGACTTGCAGGTTTAATGCCGAAATCAACAATCATTTCAAGCATAGAAAAACATTTATAATTTAGAAACAATACAAAAAAAAGGGCGGCTTAAATAAGCCGCCCTTTTTGCTGAACATCCGTTTAGGTTACACAGTAGCATGTAACGAGCGCCGCAAAATCATTTTCCGATATTGTATTTGAACTGAATGCATCAAATGCGCTGTTATATTCTGAATTATTCAGCCATGCGGCAACATTTGAACTTATTTCTGCAATTGCATTATCGAGATTATATTCGGCATAAGTTACGTCACCTGTTTTTGTATAGAATTTTTCTATTCTTCCTTCATCATAAAAATCTTCTTCCTCAAAAGATGCTCCTTTACAGAAGAAATTATCCGCACATATAAATCCGCCGTCTATTTCGATATCTGATGCAATACTTCTATATGTATCATTAGTTACAGTAGCATCGTTCAGGAAACAGAAAAAGTTATTATCGGATACTTTATAGGTGTTATTAACGTTATCTGTTTCAACATCGAATAAAAATCTTACATTTGATATTGCAGAATTAAGATATAAAGAATCTGTACTTTTAATCATTGTAGTTACCGGTTCATTATTTTCATCAAACACCGGAATCCCTGTTATTTCGTCCAGTACAACTTTTTCAACAGCCCTGTCTGATATTGCCAAATTTGTATTTCCGTTAAAAGAATTTACATAATAATTTGTATTACCTGCATAAGAACAATATGTATCTTCTCCGCCGGTATAAGTAATTATGTCTGTTCTGTAAACATCAGTATAATTATATATATCATCGGAATCTAACATATAAACAAAATCATTTTTTGTACTTGTTGTAATATTCATACTGCCGATACATGTTGTGAATAATACGTTATTTATTTTGTCATGCCCGCCTTTTTCACTTGTACTTGTATCCGCAACCGATGCTTTTGCCTGTACGGTTGCTTTTACGGCATAAGTTTCCCCCTCTGCATCAACTATTGTTAAATTCTGAGATTTATTGTTAGACTTGTTGTAAAAATTACTGAATTTAACAGTACTCATTGTACTTACACCATTTAAAACATATTCGACATTAAAATCATATACCGGTTTTTTATCCTGTTTATCTAAAGAAAATACCATATCGTCTATTTTATAACCGCTTGTATTTCCGTCTGAGGTATAGATAAATTTCGTATTACCGGAAGTTGAAGATATCTGATCTCCTCCATGATTTTTTCCTTCAAAATATACAACATCGTTGCCTCTCCCGACTTCTATACGATCATTACCTTCCCCGCCGTAGATTGAATCATTACCGTCACCGGCATGTATTGTGTCGTCATCTTCAAAACCATATATAACATCATTCCCTGCATCACCGAATAATCTGTCCTTGTCGTATCCGCCAAAAATAACATCATTTCCTGCTCCGCCATAAGCCGCATCTCTGCCGTCACCCGTATATATGTAATCGTTTCCCGCACCGCCGTATATTAAATCATTCCCTGAATAACCAAAAATAATATCATCACCTGCATCGCCGTACAGAGTATCTATTCCGCTTGTACTTACGGAAGTTGTAGCAAGACCGTCTAATCTTGCTTTTACTGTTTTATCAGTTACAAGTGTTTTGAATTTTTCAACCTCAGTATCTAAAGCACTGTTACCGAAAATAATATCGTTACCTGCACCACCATAGATTGAATCATTACCTCCGTTTCCGATAAGTAAATCGTTACCGCCCATACCTTTTATTGTATTTTTTCCGCTGTTACCGAAGATTTGATTATCTGCTCCTGTACCTGTTGCATCGATATTCAGAATATTTTCTTTTATCGGTTCACTTGTAATTGTTAAAAAAAGCCCATTCAGGTCTTTGCCGATAATTGTATGTGTTTTTGAATCATATACACGGAGCGAAGGCAAATAAGTTTCATGATCAGTAGAATCAACCCCCTGATAACGATACAGAGTTACTTTTTCAAACTCCTCTAAGGAGATATACCTTGTCATCCATGCTCCGGTATCATGAATATAAAATCCTTTCGGTACTGTATTTACGTCAGGATTATCCGTATCATAAACAACACCTGTTATAGCAACGGTATGATCAGGTGATAGATTTGTTTGATCCTCTTCTTTCCATAATAATTTTGAACATACACCAACCATTGCACCATAACCTTGACTAATTTTATAGGCTAATTCATTTAAGTTTGAATACTGCTTTCCTTCAACATTTCCTATTAATTCGTAACTTTCGGAATCGATATTATAAAGTTTCAGCATTTCTTTATAATCGTCCATTTGAGTTCCGCCATCAGGTTCATCAAGTATGCCTATTTCTCCGGAATCAAGAGCAAGACCTCTGTTCCATATATCTGTCAGAAAATCTGTTTCTGCTTTCAACTGTTCTTTTTTTTGGGAACCTATTTTTATAATTCCTGCGGAAGCAAGAGTGTTCAGAACAGATTCAACTCCGCAATTATAATAATGCTGACGGTTACTTAATATTTCCTTATAGGGGGCACCGAAAATATAGTAATTATTACCTCTTACAAGTTTAACGTCGGCTTCTGTTATACCTACATCGTAGCCCAAATCTCTCATTGTATTGTTGTTTTTTGCATCATCTATTATTGCAGCACCGGTTGTTTTAATACTGTGACCGGCTTCAAGCAGAGTAATATTCTGATAATTGGGTACTGCCGTTACAGATGCTACACTATCTATCATTCCGTTATGCTTATAGTAATTAAATTCAACATTTCTTGTGGTTTCCTGTTTTTTTGCAGCCATACTTCTCTCCTTATATAAACACTTTCACGTTGTGTTTATATTATCATATAAACGGCTTTTATATCTACCCCTATGCTATTGCTTTCTGTATTTTCGTACCTGTATAAGCAATCATTTCGGAAATATTTTCTTTAAATTTTTATTGTCATGTAAATTGTTTAATACAATATCAAAAAAGAAATATCTAATTAACAAACAAAAACAAAGGAATATTAAATGTTTTCCATAAGCAACTGCATTTTTGAGCCTATGTATCCTATTGTTTCAGGGAAATTTTCCTGCAGAATTTTGGCTCTCAAAAGCAAATGATCTTCACTGTGGTGCAAACCTGATAAACTTGCAACAGATTCCGCGATAACTTCCGATAAACAACCATGCATATTTGTATGATTTTTTGCCGTAAAATAAATAATTTGTTTTTCGTTTAATTCTGTTGCCTGTTTTTTATAAGCATCAAGTTCTTTATTAAAAACTTCTTTAAGTTTTTCGTCCGAATTTAAGTTTCTGAAGGGAAGTTCATCTATCATGTGCCCTATTTCGTGAGAAAAAGTGAAAGGATCTTCCGCACGTTCTAAAGATATTTCAATTTTATTGTCATTAGAACCGTAACAGGCATTATTTTTCCATATTTCAGAATCTGTTATATCAGCTTTTGTACCAAATTTAGCCATTACATATAAATAATCATCAGGTAACTGTTTATAAACAGGCATCATAAAGAAATTGAGTTGTTTATCATTTAATACATATCTTTCAGTACGTCCGTCCTTTTTTTGAGCGGAAACTTCTATACAGTTTTGGTTATATTTAGTTGTGTATTTATTTCCCCAGACGTATGTTTCTGTCGTATTTTCTCCTGTTTTTTTAGAAACTCTGCTAAACGTTTTGTCTCCTATTTTGTATTCCATACGTCTTCCGTTTGGTATTTCCAAAATCAGTTGCCTGCTTTTTGTTCCTGATGGTGAAACAAAATTTCTTTCTATTCTTTTGCGGTCACCTTTTTCCCCGAAGTTTTTTACAGTCCCGATTTGTTGAATATTGATAAGATTTCCGTCTTTATCCAGATTTTCTCTTAAAACAACGAGTACCCCGGGATTTCTTTTGCTCGGTTTTGTGAGAGTTCTTGAGATAATTTTTCCGTCTTTATCCTGTATTGTTTCTAAGTAGCCCTGATTTTTTTCGGTACCTTTTTTGCTGTACTCTTCTTTTTTTACGGAACCGTCATTTTTTCTTAATACTGTTCTTGTTATCTTATCTTCTTCAAGTTGTACTTCTGCACCTGTGATTTGGAAATGCTTTCCGTCACTTGTCTGTGTATGAATTTTTACACCATCCATATCTATTTCAATAAAATTATCAGAACTCATGCTTGAAATTTCTTTAATATCATCAAAATTATCAATGATAAAATTTTCTGTTTCCGGATTATTTGAAAGTCTTATAGCATATTTAATATCAGTATTTCTTAAATCATGTTTTTTGTTTAAATGGTTAAACATATCGTATTTTTCAACAAAATTTGGGTTTTCCTCATAATCTTCCGCAAAAATCTGAACATCACCGCTACTGAATTTCAGATATCCTTCTTCTGTTTCAAATTTTGAAAGCTCATTAACGGCATTTGGATATTTTAAATATGTGTCTAAAAGAAAATATGTATCAAAAGCACTCCATCTCGGTATTTTTTTGCTATCCTCCATATTTAAAAGGGCTTCAACTTCTTCGGGATGTTTTTTGTAAATAGGGACAAGCAATTCAATGTGGTGTGCATAAAGCAAAGGTGCTCCGTTTTTTTCAAGGCTTGTGAGTTTTCTGACAGCCTCAGGTTCTTCTTTTGATAAATCAATAAGCATGATTTTTTCATACTGATTAAATCTTTCATGCCCGTCTTCGTTTTTCATTTTTGACAATTCTTTCATTGTAAACGGCTGGGCTTTTTTAACGCCTTTGAAAGAGGTAATACCAAAATAACTTTTAGCCATGCCTGAATTAACTTTTGCAGGCTCACTTTGTGAAATTTGACCGTCAAAATACGGATTAAATTTTACGGTTTTTTTCTGCTTAAATTCAGCATTTTGCCTATTTAAATTTAGATTATACTCACTTATATAAAGGTTCATATTTTTCCCGAATTACATGTAAAAGAATTGAGTCCTCTTTTATATGTAAAACCCGAAAAAAATTTTTTTGTCTTTTTTAAATAAAATGTAAAAGAATGTTAATTACCCTCCTTCATCCTCCCTATTAAGACACTATTATTCATAATAAAAATACCCATCCCAACCTTCCCTAATAAGGGAAGGAGCATGTTGTTATTGAGCGTAAGCGAAATTTACAACAGCGGATGGGTATCATTTTTATTTGCAACTAAAACCTTTTATATTGCTGCAAAAAAACAAAATGTTTGTTAACTTAAATCAACACTGCATATTTTTATATTATATATTTTTGTAAAATCAGTTTTTTTAAAGCGCGAGCAAAAACGTGGTCGGGCGAAATTTGGAGTAATTTTTCAAGATATTCCAATGTTTTATGGTAATCTCCGAGTTTTTTGTAAGCTGCGGCAAGTGCATAGAGTGCATCTGCAAACTTTTCGTCAAGTTCAAGCGATTTTTCCAAATCTTTTATTGCTTTTTCTATGTCGGGGTTTTGAATGTCTTTTCTTGAAAGAATAACTTTTGCACGGTTATAGTAGGCATCTGTCATTTTGGGATCAAGAGAAAGTGCCTTTGTATAATCGAGCATGGCTTCGTCATATTCTTCTATGGAGTGATAAGATGCACCACGATAGAAATATGAAACACTCATATCGTTTTTGAGTTCAATTGATTTGTTAAATTTTTCAATAGCGGCTTTGAACTTTCCGTCATAGAAGTCCATAATACCGTCATCAAGATACTTTTTATAATCAGTCATGGTTTTATTATAACGTACTTTTCACCATAAAAAAACCCTGTATGACTAAAAAGTTACGTTACCCCTTTACCCCTACCCCTACCAGATAACTTTTTCTATGAGTTCAATTTCGTATCCGTCAGGATCCTGAATAAATGCAATTTTTGTACCTTTTCCGTTTAAATCAAAAGGCTCATAAAGGTATTTGTAACCTAATTCATTCATTTTCTTTGTAAATTCGTCAAGAGATTTTACGGAAAACGCAAAATGCCCAAAACCTGTTCCGAGTTCATATCCGTTTTCCGGAGTTTCGTCATTATAAGTCAGTTCCAAACATCCGACACCTTCTTCGTCAAGCAAAAAATAAAGTTCGCAATCGTCAAGACGTTTTTTCTTATCTAACTTCATATTGAGTAATTTTGTATAAAAATCCATTGATTTTTCTATATCTTTAACCCTTATCATAGAATGTAAAAGTTTCATTTTTAAACTCCAATCTTTTTCAACGTAACAATGGCATTTGCCTTTATTGAATTTCCAAGCCCTACAGAATCCTGCTCCTCATTTGTTTTTGCCTTAATCGAAATTTTTTCGGTATCGGTTTCTAAAATACCCGCCAAAACTTCTCTCATTTTTAAGATATGACCTCTCATTTTAGGCGCTTGAGCAAGGATGTTACTGTCCAAATTATTCAGTTCATAGCCTTTTGATTTTATAAGGTCGTAAGTTATTTTTAATAATTCTTTGCTGTCTGCATTTTTGTACTTTTCATCGGTATCGGGAAAATGTGTTCCGATATCGTCAAGTGCAAGAGCCCCCAACATTCCGTCAATTATTGCATGGATTAAAACATCGGCATCAGAGTGTCCCAAAAGTCCTTTTTCATAAGGAATTTCAACTCCCCCGATTATAAGTTTTCTGCCTGTTGCAAGTTTATGAATGTCATAACCTAATCCGACTCTGTACATATTCACCTCTTATTTATACCTATTATAATATAACTAATAATAATGTCACCCCTGAAATAAATTCAGGGCAGGCTCTGAACTTGTTTCAGAGTCTATACAACAACGCAAACAAAAGAAAAATCTTCTTTATTTGCAATGCTTATAAGATGCTGAAACGAGTTCAGCATGACAATTTTATATACATTTATTATAACTTTATATATAGTTACCATATAAATTTATTCACCGCTTTTACAAATCCGTCATTATCCACTGTATCAGTAACAAAGTCGGCTATATTTTTAAGGTTTTGGGTACCGTTGCCCATAGCAACTTTTACCCCGCCCGCACTTAAAAGTTCAAGGTCGTTATCCTGATCTCCGATACACAAAACTTCTTCCTGTTTTATTCCCCACAAATCACATAAATAATTCAGAGCCTTGCCTTTTGTCGCATCGCAGTTTGAAAATTCGCAAAAATACGGAGTCGATTTTACAATATGCAGGTTCGGATATTTTGCGGACATTTCATTTTTCCACTGAGTAACCTTATCGGGATTGTTAAAATCTATAGCAAGCAATTTGTGTATCTGGGTTAATTCGAGTTCATCAAACGGTTTTATCTGATACTTTGTGTATCTTTCATTTGAATATCTCTGAACGATGTAATCATCGTTTTCCACGTATAAAATATCTTTGTCATAAAGGTTTATGTGGATATTATTTTCTTTTGCCCATGCAATAATTTCTTTTGCGGTTTTGACATCGACATTTTTCTGATAAATGACTTCCTCATCACCAACCGTATTTTTAACAAGCGCACCCTGATAGGATATGACAGGTTCTTCAAGACCCAATTCATTTGAGATAATTTTTGTTGAACTGTACATTCTGCCTGTTGCAATAATTACATGGATTCCGTTTTCTTTAAGGGTTTTGATACATTTTTTTACTCCGTCAGAAAAAGTAAAATCGTCTTTTAAAATTGTTCCGTCAATATCGGTTGCAATAAGTTTAATCATTTTTTGTTTCCTTCATAAATAAGGCGGCAATTGTTTTTGAATCAACAATTTTACCGGTTTTAATCAAATTTTTTATTTCGTCATAAGTGTATTCAAAAAGTTCTATTTCTTCATCATCGTCAAAATGAGTGCGGGTTTTTGTGAGGTTTTTTGCGTAGAAGACGTAAATTTTTTCATCACAAAACCCGGGAGTTGTGTAGATAAAACCTAAATCTTTCCAGTAATCCGCTATGTATCCTGTTTCTTCTTCAAGTTCACGTTTTGCACAGACGAGAGGATCTTCCCGTTCTGTTTCTGAAATGTAATCGAGTTTTCCTGCGGGAAGTTCAAAAAGATATTCGCCTATGGCATAACGAGGCTGACGTTCAACAATAATTTTTCCGTTATCTTTTTCGGCGATTATTATTGAAGCACCGCTATGGTTTATGACTTCCATTTTTGTCTTTAAACCGTTATCCAAAAGCACTTCCGCCACTTTCAGATTAACCACTCTTCCTTTATAAATTTTTTCTTCACTCAAAGTTTTGCTCATAGTTTTAATTATATCATCAATTAATATGATAAAAATTATTTTAATAAGTTTTAAAATATAAAATATGGACACGTACGTAGAAGACACCGAACTTAAAAAAGTAGGTTTAGAACTTATGTTCTTAACTCCTGAGAAATACGATTCACCGTATGGAATAACTGCGGTTGAACTATCTAAACTCATCGATTTACCCATAGATACGGTTAAGAAAAAACTTACGGTTTTAAAGGATAAAAATATCGTTAAATCAAAGGGAATTAATCCGAAATACTGGCTCTTTGACGAATACAATTTTCAGAGAATGGATGAAGATGATGACATTTTCAGACTGCTCTGTTCATTTGATGATGTAGATTTTGACAGATTTTTCGACTATTCGGGATTTTAATTATTTTCTTTTATAAAACCTATCTTTGACGGTTTTGTCCTATCCATAAGCAAACCAATAGCTTCGTAGAGTTTTTGCATATCATTTTTTTGATCTTTACAATGTTCAATAAAATACTGTTCTAATTCAGTAAGTCTTTGTCCCATTTCTTTATTTTCTATTGCCCATTTTCTCATTGTTACGAATGTATCAATAATTTGTATATTTATTTGTATAGCTTTTTCTGAGTTTAATACTGATGATAGCATTGCCACACCCTGTTCCGTGAACACATAAGGAAGAAATCTTCTTCCTCCTCTTCCTTTTTTTGATATCGCAAATTGCGATACCAAAAAATCCCACTCTTCATTTGTTAATCTAAACATATAGTGTGACGGAAATCTTTTAATATTCCTTTTTACTGACTCATTTAATCTATATGTCGGAACTTCATATAACATAGCAAGATCTGAATCTAACATAACTCTGTAGCCCCTAATTGTATAAATTAAATTCTTAATCTGTAAAAGCTCATCCATAGGTAAATTATCTTAAACTTTTTAATTTGTGTCAAATAAGTATTACAAATTTTATAAGTAATACCAAACTACATATTAACTTTGTTTATTTGACGATGTAGATTTTGACAGATTTTTTGACTATTCGGGATTTTAATTAAGCTCACCTCAAACACTATACATATTTTTTTAAGACATCTATTACGTTAGAATAAATATCCAGTTGCTTTTCGGTAGATGTATTGATTAGTTTTTGCAGGTGTATTTTTTGAGGGGATTGTTGTATATCGTCATTCAAACCGAAATCTTTTAGCGATAAGTTTAAAACGGTTACTATTTTAAGAAAATTATCAAGGGCAGGGTAATTATTGCCTGTTTCTATTTTGCTCAAGTGTTTTTCACTAATTCCGACCATTTCTGCAAGTTGAGATTGTTTTAAACCTTTTTGCTTTCTTGCATTTTGAATAACTTGAGCAATATATTTTTTATCAAATTCCATCTCAATACACCTATTACCTTTTATTAAAATAAACTACTTATGATTACTTCTAAACATTATAAATAACGATTATATTAATTAATAGCGACATGTATTGACTATATTGCTAACACTGATATAATAATCATGTATATTACTTTTATAATTAAAGTAATATAAGTAATTATTACAAAAGGAGAGAATTATGTTAAAAATTTCAAGAATCGCAAGACATACAACACAAATTACATGCGGTTGTTCACACTATCATGAATTTAATTGTGGAATTTTGTATAGAACAACATAACTAAAAAACCCCTACGTAAAGGGGTTTTAAGATTAGGAGAATGATTTATGTATAAAGAAGAAATTAATAGAATTTTGGAATTATTTTCTCATTTAGATGAGGTTGACATAGAAAACGATATTGAACAAATTACAAATGCTGGGTTTAAGGATATAAATGATTATAATTTTATAAATTATATTTATACTTGTTGCAATACTTTTATAAAATATGTACCAAAACAAGAAAACTTGGAAGAAAAAATACCTTTAATTCAAAAAGATATAATTCTAATTAAGTTATTAAAAAGAGATAATATAGATATTTAATTTTAAACAAGAAATAAATTATTTAGGATGTTAAATAGTGAAACAACTAATACTGCCGAAATGGTTAGCATTTCAGACTTATAAATTTGGAACAGAGGATAGCAGAACTTTTATTTCTAATGAACGAATACATGAGTTTGTATTATTAGAAGGTCTTGCATCTGATTTATGGAAGATTATAACAGATACCCAAGACTATAACCAAGTTAAGCAATGGACAGAAACGAAAGGTCTTGCAGGAGATCTTGACGAATTTATTGAGGAATTGAAAGCCCAAGATCTTATTATATTGAATGATATTGTTGAATTATCTAATGCGGATACTGATATTCAGCCTGTCGGTTGTGATAACGAAGAAGAAAGCGTAAAACTTGAAGAAGATATGATAAAATGGTGCGTTAAAAATGGCTATCTTTTCTCACTATTTATAGAATTAACATATAATTGTAATTTAAAATGTGTTCATTGTTATAACCCTAAGAGCATCAACAGCATTCAAAGTGATGTTGATAAAATAAAAGAGATTATAGACCAAGCAAGAGAATTGGGGGTATTCAAAATAACATTCTCTGGTGGTGAATGTACATTACATAAAAATTTTATTGATATTGTTGAATACACAAGAAATAAGAGAATGTCCGTAGAAATATTCACAAACGGACAAACATTATATGATAACCCTGAATTATTGAATAAACTTATAAAAACATACCCTTATCGTATTGGGTTAAGTATGTATAGTTTAAATGAAGATACCCATGAAAAAATAACATCAGTTAAAGGTTCTCATAATAAAACATTGAGTGTGATAAAAGAATTAAGAAAAAATAATATAAATATCCAAATAAAAAATTTCCTGTTGAATATCAACTGCAAAGATTGCATTTCTGTACAGAAATTTGCCAATGAAATACAAGCAAATACAGCGGGAGATACTTCTTTAACTCCAACCATAGAAGGTGATAAGAAAAATTTTCAATATATAGTAGGGGAAGAAGATTTATATGAACTTTATACCAATCCTGAATCACCATTAAATGTCAGAAATATGGTAAAACGTGACATAAGTAAAATTAAAAATGAGGGTTTATGTGCCGCAGGAAGTTTTGGGCTATGTGTATCACCTACGTTAGAGGTACACCCGTGTGTATCTTTACCAATAAATTTAGGAAATTTGAACGAAGTCAGTCTTAAAGATATTTGGCAAGAAGCGATAAATAAGAATAACAACAGTAAACTTTATCAATGGCAACAGATTTCTTTTAAAGATTTAAAAGAATGTTATAAAAAAGATTATTGTGCTTTTTGTAATTATTGTGCAGGTATGGGTATGCTTGAAAACGGTTATCTAAAAAAATCTGATGTTTTATGTAGACAGGCAAAAGTAAAACAAAAAGCATACGAAAAATTACATTCAATAAAATAAGGAAAAAATTATGGAAGTTATAGGAGTTATTATTTTAGTTGGAATTTTGTACTACATAAATGATAAAGTCGGTAGGTATTTAGGAAGATAATAGAAGGATATAGTTATTATGTGGCTTGTTTTAATAATTATAATAAGTTTAATTGTTTTAGGTAAAATTAGTGAACAACAAGAAATAAATGAACTTGCTTTAAAGTTGGGAAATAATGTTTTTGTCAAGGATGAAGGTTTTAATAATCTTAGTGCAAAAGAACAAATAGACTTTTGTAATGAATTATGGGAAAAAGTTAAAGATAAATGTCTCGAGAGATATGGTACAAAGACAGAGGCGATATATAATAAATTCTTAGAATATGTGAGTGAAGGTCGTTTTTCAATAAAATAAGGTTCAAGTTTTATCCCCAACATCTACCCTAATCAGTGAGAGGACTGGGGTGAGGTACAAACATATCAAAATTTCTTTTTATAGTATAATGGTTTTATGAAAACGATAATTTTTGTATTCGGAACAAGACCTGAAATAATCAAATTAGCACCTGTAATTCTTGAATTAAGGAAATATCCTAATGATTACAAGGTTCTTTTGTGTAATACGGAACAGCAAAAAGAACTCTCTAATCAAACTTTAAAATATTTCGGTTTAAAAGCTGATATTAATCTTAATTCAATGTCTGAAAATCAAACTTTAGCCGGTGTTCAATCAAAAATTACGGCATCATTGGATAAGGTTTATGACAAGTATAAACCTGATGCAACAATTATTCAGGGCGATACAATGACAGTTTTATGCGGTGCTTTGGTAAGTTATTATCACAAAGTTCCTGTTTTCTATGTTGAAGCGGGACTGCGTTCATATAACATCTTTGAGCCGTTCCCCGAAGAAATTATGCGCCAGATGGCATCAAGAGTTACGACACTTCACTTTGCACCGACTCCTGATGCCGAAAAAGCACTTGTTAAAGAAAATATAAGAGAGAATATTGAGGTTGTCGGAAATACAGTTATTGACGCTCTTTTCTGCCTTTCTGATAAAGTTATTGAAGATGCAAAGAAATACTTTGACGAAAAATCGGTTAAAATTGACGATAAATTAGTTTTGGTAACCGTTCACAGACGTGAAAACCACGGAGAAAGATTAGACAGTATAATTAAGGCAATTTCGGGACTTGCGGAAAAATACTCAGACCACACATTTGTTCTGCCCGTTCATCCAAACCCGAATGTTAAAATCAAAATCTGGGAAAACCTGAGAAGATATGAAAATATAAAACTTTTAGAGCCTTTGGATTATCCGAATTTGGTTTATTTAATGAAACACGCAAAACTTATCCTGACAGATTCCGGTGGAATACAGGAAGAAGCGCCGACTTTCAAGTGTCCGACACTTGTTATGAGATACGAAACCGAGAGAAAAGAGGGCATAAAAGCCGGTGCATCGAAACTTGTCGGAAGTGAAACTGATAAGATATTCAAAGAAAGCGAAAAAGTTTTGTCGGGAGATTATGCCAAAACGAGATTAAACTGCCAAAACCCCTACGGTGACGGCAAAGCCTCAATAAGAATAGAAAAACTTATCAGAGAATATTTCAGCAAATAATTTTTATACATTTTATATTGTAATGTCATCGCGAGAAAACGCAGTTTTCGTGGCGATCCATTGTAAAAAACTGGACTGCCACACTCCTTTCAGTCGTTCGCAGTGACAGATTGAAACCCACCCCTACCCCTCCCTAATAAGGGAGGGCGCAACAGTTCCTCCCCTAATAAGGGGAGGTAGGGAGGGGTAACAATCTTGTTACAACAAAGAGATTCTTCGGTCATTACACTTTACGGGAATGTGTCGCTCCGCAACACCTGCACCCGCACCTCAAGAATGACGTAACATTTTACGCAACTTTGAGATTATAACCGAGGGTTTTTAGAATTTTAGCAAGCGTATCTACTCTCGGAACTCTTTCCCCGTTAAATATCTGATAAAGCATTGCTCTGTCAATTCCTGCTTTTTCACAGAACCCTGAAATACTGTCTCTTGATTTTATAACCAATTCCAAAGAACGAAAGAACGCATTAAAATCTCCGTCATTGATATATTCGGCAAGACTTTCGTTCATATATTCTTTCTGAAATTCTTCATCTTTTAATTGTTCTATAATAAATTCATTTAATTCAGTCATTTTTATATTGTAGTGAAAACACTACACTTTGTCAAGATTGCTTAACTTTTATTGCAATACCATGCCGATTTTGCTAAAATCGGCTTATGAAAAATATTTCAATTATTGCACCTGTTAAAGCACCTGATGATATAGAAAAATTTGTACAAAACACGTCCTGTAAGGATTATTACGTATATCATACAAAATTTTTGGACAATAATTTTGAATACATAAAAGAGTTTATTGAAAAAGCGCACAAAAATAACTGTAAAATTTATATTAATTTTAAACACAGTATTACTGAAGAACAGTTAATTGAAATTAAAAAATTTATCAAATACCTTATTACAACTGATATTGACGGAATATTTATAAACAGTTTTGCGATAATTGAGGCAATAAAATGTTACACTCTGCCTTTTGACGTCATTGCGGATTCTTACTTTGATATTCATAATTTATCCGGTATTGATTTTGTAAATAATTTCCACAAAATCAACAGAATTATAATTACCGAAGAAATTTATATGAAGAATATCGCCAAAATCAAAAAGTACACAAACCTGAATTTGTCGATAGATACAGACAATCTGCCGTGGTGCGCAGAGGATATAAAAAAGACAAATGCAATAGATTCGGTCGTTATTAAAGGTAAATTCAATAATTCACAGGAAATTTTAGAGGGAATTCAGCTTATCGAAAAAATTCTCGATAAGCCAAAACTCTTCAAAAATCAGAAATTACCTTTTAAACATGTCAGAAAAAGTATTTATCAGACAAACCATTTCTCGGGCGAAATGATTTCTACCGAGAGCAGAAACTTTAAATTCAGCAGAAATATCCAGACTTTTGAATGGAATGTAAAAAGAACAAGATTGAAATCGGGCTTTGAGTATAATTTCAACGAGCCATTTAAAATAAATCTCAGATTATCCTCTTTGAGCCATATTCAGCAGATAAAGAAATTCATAAACAGATTGGGCTTTAATCCGATATATTCAATAGAATACGGCGAAATTCTTTCAACCGCCGACCTTGCAACAAGCAGTTTTAAAGAGGTTATTTTAAAGGTTAAGAAATTCTGTAATACCTACGATATAAAACTTCAGTTATCAACACCGAAAATTCTTATAGAAAGAGATTTTGACAGGGTTTATGAGTACGAAAAAGAACTTGCTTTAACCGAGCCTCACCCGTCATCAGTAATCGTCAATAATATCGGATATTTCTGGGCATTTATCAATGACAGCGAGTTAAACAAAATCCCACTTGAAATAGGTCAGGGAATAAATCTTTTAAGCAGTATGTCCATAAACTGTCTTAATAACCTGCACCCTATCGAAACAATTGATTTTACCTCGTTTAATAACTTTGAAAACACGATAAAGACGGCAAAGAAAATCAAAAACATTATTCCGTTTAAAAAATATACAATTGCGGGAAACATAAGAGTTCCGTCTTTAGGCTTGTGTCCTTTGAATAACGACTCTGCAATAGTTTCAAGACTTTCATGCAAAGCTCCTTGCCATAAAGGAGGTTTTGCACTGAAAGATCCTGCTTTAAAGAAGGTTTACCCATTCACATGTGACGGTTTCTGCCGTATGCACATGTTTGAAGACACCATTATGGAAGATTATGACAAGATAGACGAACTTGTAAAAGCCGGGATTAACGAATTTGTATTTGATTTCTGTGCCTTAGATGCGGAATTTATTCCTGTTTTATTAACAAACTTCCTGAATGCACGGTACATTAAATAAAACTGTCATGCTGAACTTGTTTATACTTCAATCAACAATAAAATACCCATCCCAACCTTCCCTAAATAGGGAAGGAGCCAGTTGTTATTGAGCACAAGCGAAATTTACAACGGCGGATGGGTATCAATTGACAAATCCAATTAATAAAACTTTACAAAACCTTTAAAAAAACTGCCTATTATCACTATATTTGGGGCTTTACGTAACATTTACTACATTTTTTATTGAAAAAATGCTAATTTATTGCTATAAATGTAAAAGGGAGTTAGTCCCAAAGAGTGATAGATTAAGTAGAAGGTAAAAAAATTATGGCAATACCCAACGTAGCATACTTTTCAATGGAAATAGCATTAGACCAGTCTTTAAGCACATATTCAGGCGGTTTGGGATTTTTGGCAGGATCACATATGTTGTCTGCCGGATATCTTCAGATGCCGATGGTAGGTGTTACAATGCTTTGGTCATACGGATATTATGATCAGAGAATTGACCACTCAGGACAGGTTGAAGTTGCATATATCAGAAAATACTATGACTTCTTGACTGATACCGGTATCACAGTTGATGTTGATACATTCGGAGAAAAAGTTAAGGTAAAAGCATACAGAGTTGAACCGGAATTGTTCGGTGCATGCCCTGTATATCTTTTGACAACTGATATTGAAGGTAACAGTGAATGGGCAAGAAGCATTTCTATGAAACTTTATGACGGAAATGAAAAAATAAGAATTGCTCAGGAAACTATTTTGGGTATCGGCGGTATAAGAGTTCTTCAAAAAGCAGGATACAACTTCGATGTTGTTCACATGAACGAAGGACACGCACTCCCTGCAGCATTTGAATTGTTGAGACAGGCAAACGGTGATTTGGAACAGGTTAAGAAGAAAACCGTATTCACAACTCACACTCCTGTTGCGGCAGGTAATGAAGTTCACTGGGTTGATACTTTGATGCACGGCGGATTCTTTGCAGGATGTTCAAGAGAAAAAGCGGTAGAATTGGGCGGAGAAAACTTCTCACTTACGGTTGCCGCTTTGAGAATGAGCAGAATTGCAAACGCAGTTTCTCAGTTACACGGTCTTGTTGCAAACAAAATGTGGTCATGGGTTGACGGAAGATGCCCGATTAGAGCTATAACCAACGCTGTTAACCTTCACTATTGGCAGGATAAGAGAATTAACGGAACAAAATCTTTCGATGAATTGCTTAAAGCAAAACACGATATGAAAAAAGAGTTGTTCAAATATATTGCAAACGTAGCAGGTAAAAGATTTAATCCTGATGTTTTGACAATTACATGGGCAAGAAGATTTGCTGATTACAAGAGAGCATGGTTAATTCTTATGGACAAAGACAGAATTAACAAACTTCTTGATGAAGATAAAATACAGATTATATTTGCAGGTAAATTCCATCCGGATGATGTTATGGGCAGAGAAATGTTTAACAAGTTGTTAAATCGTTCTCACTCACTCAAAAACGTTGTTGTATTACCGGGATATGAATTACAGTTATCAGGTATGTTAAAGAGAGGTTCCGATATATGGTTGAACACACCGTTAAGACCTTTCGAAGCATCAGGAACATCAGGTATGTCAGCAAACGCAAACGGCGCAGTACACTTGTCAATCTTTGACGGATGGACTGTTGAAGGTACGTTCAACGGAATTAACGGTTATACCGTTGAATACGAAGGTCTTGATGACGATATGCCTTGGGAAGAAAGACACTGGAAAGACCATGAATGTGTAATGGATATAATCGAAAATCAGATTATTCCGACATACTATAACGATAAGCAGGAATGGGCAAGATTAATGCGTCAGGCAGTAAGAACAGCTGAAGCATACTTCAACTCAGACAGAATGGTTATCGAATACTATAACAGATTGTATAAACCAATTGCTCACGACGATTCATGCGCAGGTGAAGAAAGAAAAGAAATGAATCTTTCAGAAACACCGACATTTGACGCATGGACATATTCAAATATCAAATAAACTAACTACAACACATACAAAGGGCGGTTGAGCAAACTCAACCGCCCTTTGTATATAAAACATAATAGCAAAAATATTTTTGTTTGTATTTTAACATACTTGAAAAGGGTATTATAAAGAAAAGGAGAAAATTATGAATATAAACGCTATCAATAACACAGGTTTTAAAGGTTATTTACAAGTTAATAACAAAACCAAGATAAATACAGATACAATACAGGAAATAAGAAAAAATCCATGGAATGAAAAAGTTGAAATTTGGTATCAGGATGAAAAATACAGATTAAATTACCCAAAAGTACAAATTTTAAATAACGCTGATTATCAGAATGTTTTAAATGCCTATACTGCAGCAAGCCAAAACCCAAATGTAGTAATTGACATTTAACGCAATAATATATTTAATCAAACCAAAAAAGCGGTT
>JAFRHR010000001.1 GCA_017433195.1 bacterium | reverse complement strand
TTACATTGCGTAATAAAATAGCAATTTATTTTTTTAGGGGCTTTAAACCTAATATACAGACTGATATAATCAAAATTACCCGATAGACAGACAACAGAAATAATATATGATTAACAAAGTAGCGCTAAATACAAATAATAAGCCTTATGCAAACAATAACAAGTCCAATACTTCATTCAAAGGGCTTGGAGATATTGTTTTATCGGGAATTCAGGTCTGTGAGAGAAACCCCATGTTAAACGTTGCAGTTTTAGATTTTTCAACTGCAATTATTCCGAGAACTGCCGTAGAATCAAAAACAAATGCGCATGCCGGATTTGAAGCCTTTAGACGCGAGTCTTCAGGACTATTAATTAACTGCATGATTCCGGGATTTGTTGCTTTAGGATTCGGAAAACTATTTAACAACCACATTTTGGGAAACAAATCAGATTTATCAACTTGTTGGGCAGGAAACAAGACAATTGACACTTTGGCAGATGTTTATAATAACACCGAAGGAGATTGCAGAACTAAAGTAAAAGAAAGTTATAAGAAGATTTTAACCGATTTAAACGGAATTGACGGGGATAAAACAAAGGCATTTAAAGATTTTGCGGAATTAGATATTGAAAATACCGCTGAAAAATTAACAGAACAGGTCTTTAATCCTAATAAAGCAGGAAAAGAAGTTGATCGTATTTATCAGTCTGTAGCAGATAAAACCCATATTACAGAAAATATTAGTCTTAAAAACACTGAAGGGAAAGTTACAAAGTTAGACGGAAACTTAAAATCTTTATTTAAAGATTCTCAAAAATTCTTCAAAGGACTGACAAAAGAAGGTTTAACAGAAAAAGTACAGGTAACTGATTATGCTTCTAAGGCTAAAAAATTAGTCGGAGCAAAGAGTGTTGCCGCTTTAGCCGTTATTTTACCGCTTGCTGCATCAATGCAGTACATTAACAGAAAGATTACATCTAAGCGCTCAGGAGAAGATGGAGCTCCTATTTACGAAGATTACGCAAAGAAACAATCCTCTGAACAGGAAATTTATCAGGAAAAATTTGCTCCGAAAACAAAAAGCAAAGACGGGCTTTTATTACAAAAATTTATATCTATAGGAACAATGGTCGGAGTTGCTCTTTTATCAATGATGAAAAAACCGTCATTAGCAAACTTCAAAGAAATGATGCAATTTAAAGGACAATTTCCGACTATGGATCAGGCAAGAGCTATTTCTACAGTAACATTTGCCTCAAGAATGGCTGTTGCAGATGACAAAAATGAATTAGCGGAAGCAACATTAAGAGATGTTGCAACATTTTCAAGTTTCTATTTCTTGGGAGATTATGCGGCAAAAGGAACAGCAAGTCTTCTTGAAAAGAAACACAATATTACATTACTTAACAGAAAAAAAACATTACCTAAAGATGCCGGAATGTTAAAGAAATTTGGCAATTGGGTAGTTAATACATCAATGAAAGCAAGTGATGAATTAGCAACCTCCAAAGCAAAAAATTTGAGAGGGGCTTGCCAATTAGCCAATCTTGGTGCATCATTAGTATTGTTAGGAATTTTAATTCCGCTATACGGAAGACACCAAACTAAGATTAAGCACGATCGAGACAAAAAATTTCAAAGTGCAATGCAAAATTATGCTATCGATAACAACTTAGCCATGCAAAAAATGAAGTAGACAAACAGAAAGTGAACAAAATGAAAGTACAAGCTATCACCCAACAAACATTACCTAACAAAAAACAAAATCAACAAACCTCATTTAAAGGCGTTGATGAATTCTTACGCTTTTTAGCTACAAATCAGGCTTGGGGCGCTAATGGTACAGACGTTGCTTTTATGGTTTTGCCAAGAACTTCTACTGATATGGTTAGCAGAGGTATTGTTCCCGGACTTGAAACTGCAAGACGTGAATCTATGGGAACAGTTAACGATACAATGATAGGACCATACGGAGTTGCGGCAGGAGCACTGTTATCAGCAGGATTAAAGAAAAATTGTCCTGTTGAATGGAATGAAATTTTTGCAGGAAAAGAAACTATTGATCATGTTGCTGATACCTGGAACAACAAAATTGAAAATAATTTATCAAGAAAAGACGTATTTAAATCTTTACTTAATGACTTGGAAGGATTTGAACCTACTAATCCTGCGGCTTCTTCAGACGGATTCGTTAAAATTACTAATGTAGATGAAATCGCTGAAACTCTTGATAAAGCTGCCGAAAAAGTTGATGTAAAAGCATGGAGAAAAAGCAGCGAAAAAGATTTGGTAAGAGCAAAAATAGTTGAAAATACAGGTGTTGATAAAAAATTCAGAATTAGAGCTAAGGGACAAAACATTGAAACTTCTCTTGATTCTGTTTTAGATGATTACTTCAAATTAGTCAAAACATTTGAAAGTGAACCGGTAACAAACAAATTCAAATCAGAACTTGTACAAGATTCAGCTAAAAAATTCACTGACAGTGCTTTCGTAAAAGATTTAAAAAAACTCGGAAGAAACAAGGCTATCGGAGGTATTGCAACTGCAGCTGCAGTCGGAATGTCTGTTCAGCCTATTAATATGTACCTGAGTAAAAAGAAAACAGGATCTGACGGATTTGTCGGAGTTGAAGGACGTGAAAAAGACAACTCTTTAGGATTTAAAGTCATGAAACTCGGAGTTACAGCCGCTTTTGGTGCTATGGTACTTAAAACTATCGGATGTAAACCGAAACAATTCATTGATAAAATGGCATACAAGAACAGATTTACACCTACACTTGACCAGTTCAAGGGAGTTTACGGTCTGACTATTATGTCAAGAATTATGGCATCAAGAGACAAAGACGAATGCCGTGAAGTTTGTGTTAAAGATACTCTCGGATTCCTTAACTGGCTTGTATTAGGAAACTTTGTTAATAAAATTACCGCTAAGAAACTTGATCCGGAATTGATTAAATATAATGAAATCGAAAACGGAAAAGGATGGTGGAACAAATTAACTAAGAGTTCCCTGAAAACTCATGATGAAGTTATGTATGAAGCAATGAATAAAGTAGGAAAGAGTCCTATCATAAAAGAAGTTAAAGACGGAAAAACAATTGAAAAAGTTATGAAATTTTCAGAAATGAAACAGGCTCTTGGAAAAACTTCTCCTATCGCTCAAAAAGCACTAAAACAGATTAAATTCCTGAACATTGCTCAAATTGCAGGATATGCATATACCGGTTTAATTTTGGGAATCGGAGTTCCGAAACTTAACATCGCTATGACAAACAGCAGCGACCAAAAGAGAAGAACACGCATCAAAAATATGATTAACAGTCAGGAAAATCAGGAATTTTTAAAACAGAGAATGCTTGATAAATCAGCAGAAACTCAAATTGTCACTGCTGAAGCATAAATTTTATTTTTCCTGTTTTGCAAACTGCATTTCGTAAAGATGTTTGTATCTGCTGTTTTCAATGCTCATCAATTCATCATGAGTACCGATTTCAGCAATTTCTCCATCATTGATAACGACTATTCTCGTTGCATTTTTAATCGTAGAAAGTCTGTGCGCAATAACAAACACTGTTCTGTTCTTCATTAAATTATCCAATGCTTTCTGAACAATTGCTTCAGATTCATTATCAAGAGCAGATGTTGCCTCATCTAATATAACAACAGGGGCATCTTTAATCATTGCTCTTGCTATTGCAACACGCTGTCTTTGTCCGCCTGATAAAGAAGTTCCTCTCTCACCGACAATTGTATCTACACCCTCGGGAAGTGTATTTACAAATTCGTCAAGGTGCGCAAGTTCTAAAGCTCTTTTTATTTCTTCATCGGTTGCATTAGGATTTCCCATAAGAATATTCTCTCTTAAAGAACCTGAAAACAGGAAGTTATCCTGAAATACAAATGACACTGCATTTCTTAAAGACTCTATCTTAAATTGTCTTATATCTTCACCATCAATTTCTATTGAACCTGAAGTTACGTCATAAAAACGAGGAATTAAATTTACAAACGTACTCTTTCCGCCACCTGAATTTCCGACTAACGCAATAGTTTCGTTTTTATTTATCTTCAAAGATATATCTTTAAGTACGGGAGTACCTGACACATATTCAAAATAAACGTTTTTAAATTCAATATCGTTTTTAATTCCGTCTAAATTATTTGCATTTTCTTTATCTACTATCGTAGGAGTTAAGTCAAACAATTCAAATACTCGGCTCATTGCGGTAAACGTTCTCTGCAATTCGCTTAAAGTATAACCGAAGTTTTTAACCGGTTTATAAAGCAGCAACAATGCAGTTATAAATGAAGCAAAACTTCCTGCGGTCAACTGTCCTGAAAGTATGAGGTAGTTTCCGTAAGTCATAACAAGTGCTATACCGACAGAACAGACAAAATACATAACAGGGGATAACCAGCCGACACGTTTTGTCAGAGACAGTGTTAAATCAAATATACTGTCCAAAAGTCCCTGGAATTTTTTATTTTGTTTTTCCTGCAAATTATATGCGGTGACAATTTTATTACCTGAAAAGGTTTCGTTGAGGTTTGTCATCATATTACCGAGGACAACAGCAGTATCCGTAGAAACCTGTTTGATTTTCTTTCTGATTAACGCAACAGGAATCATTGCAATACCCATTACGGTAACACCGATTATTGCAAGTTTCCAGGAATTGAACAAAAGCACAAATACCAATGCCACAATCTCAAAAATAGTCATAAGCATTGAACGTGTAGCATCTATTAACTGTCTTGTAGCCTCATTCGGGTCGTTCAAAAATCTTGTAAGAATTATACCTGACGAGTTAACATCAAAGAATTTTGTATCCAAAGAAGTCAATTTCAGGAACAAATCTTTTTTCAGATTATTTGCCATTTTGGTTCCTGTCCAATCTGTCAAATAATTACTCAGGTATTTAAGAATACCCTGAACCAGAGCAAAGACTACAATTCCCACAGGAATCAACATAATAAGGGAATGCTGTAGAGGGTAAGTATGCCCGCAAACAGTAAAAGTCTGTTCCGTATTTCCGTTTACGACATAATCAAGATACGGTCTTAAAGATATTGCTACAACTCCGTCCAAAAGTCCTAAAGGAACTGATATTCCTATATTTAATGAAATTCTGAAAAGAACAGTTTTTATATAAGGAAATATTTTTTTCAGTAAAAACCAATAATTAAAAGCATATTTTGACGTGGAATTTTTTAATACTAATTCGTCATTATCCATACTTAAGCCCTCCGATTTAGATTATATATTAAACAAAGCATAAATGTAAAATCAGGGGGGCTAAGTAAATATTTTATGTTTAATTTTGTATAAAAAACATGTTTATAATATAATTTTCTTGTATAAATGTGTACAGAAATAAAATCGGCTTGCGAGCAGCCGAAGAAAGAAGGAAAAATGGTACCTGAAACAAAAAGAGTAGAGTTAGAAATCGGCGGTAAAAAGGTTATCGTTGAAACAGGAAAGTATGCACAGTCTACAAACGGCAGTGTTACCGTAAGATGCGGAGACACAATGTTGTTCGTTCACTGCTGTGTATCAAAAGAACCAAGAGTTGGGATAGATTTCTTCCCGCTTTTAATTGATTACGAAGAAAGAATGTCCGCAATAGGAAGAATCCCGGGCGGATACAACAGAAGTGAAGGAAAAGCAAGCGATAAAGCTATTCTTATATCACGTTTAATAGACAGACCTATAAGACCTTTATTCCCAAAGGGTTACAGAAATGATGTTCAGATAGTTGCACAATTATTCAGCTATGATCAGGAAAATCAACCTGATACATTGGCTATGTTAGGTGCATCTTTCTCATTAATGCTCTCAGGAGCACCTTTTGAAGGTCCTATCGGGGCAGTAAGAGTTTCAAGAGTTGACGGTCAGTTAGTTGCTAACCCGACACACAGACAGGCTGACAGTTCAAACCTTGATATCGTTGTTGCAGGGACTGCTGATTCCGTAATTATGGTTGAAGCAGGATGTAAATTCGTTTCTGAAGACGAAATTATGGAAGCAGTTGAATTTGCACAGGTTGAAATCAGAAAACAGTGTGAAGCTCAGGAACAGTTTGTTAAAGAATTAGGCATTGTTAAAGAAGAATTTGTTGATCCTTACGATATGTCAGAATTAAAGCAAATCATCAATGACACGGCTCACGATATGATTTTTGACGCATATCACCACTTTGACAGAGAATACAGAGAAAAGAAACTTGAAGAAGCTAAAACTCTTGTTAAAGAAAAAATAGAAGCATTACCTGACGATCATTACATAAAAACAACTATTGAAGAAACAGGTATTGATTTTGTTGCAGAAGAATTTAAAGCAGCAGAAAAGAAAATAATGAGAGCTATGATTCTTGATGAAGGAGTCAGAGCTGACGGAAGAAAATCAACAGAAGTAAGACCTATCTGGTGTGAAGTCGGAGTTATTCCGAGAGCACACGGTTCAGCAGTCTTCACAAGAGGACAGACTCAGATTTTATCAGTAGTTACTCTTGCAGGACCTGCTATGAAACAGGAAATTGACGGAGTTGATCCTGAAACAGAAAAAACATACATGCACAAATATATCTTCCCCGGATTTTCGGTTGGTGAAGTAAAACCGTTAAGAGGTCCCGGAAGACGTGAAGTCGGACACGGAAACTTAGCTGAAAGAGCTAACGTTCCCGCACTTCCGTCGCAGGAAGAATTTGGATACACTATAAGAGTTACATCTGATGTACTTGAATCAAACGGTTCTACATCAATGGGTTCAACCTGCGGCAGCTCAATGGCATTAATGAATGCAGGTGTTCCTGTTAAATGTATGATAGGCGGTGTTGCAATGGGTATGATTACTGAACCCGGCAGAGAACCGGTTGTTCTTACTGATATTCAGGGCATTGAAGACTTCCTCGGGGATATGGACTTCAAGGTAACAGGTAACGATGACGGCATTACAGCATTACAAATGGATATGAAGGCTAAAGGTATTGCTAACGATACATTAAGACGTGCTTTGGCTCAGGCTAAAGAAGGAAGACTTCACATCTTAGGAGAAATGAGAAAAGTTATCACTCAGCCTGCTGACCACTTGTCACCATTTGCACCAAGCATTTCAACAATGACTATCCCTGTTGAAGATATCGGAACAGTAATCGGACCGGGCGGAAAACAAATCCGTTCTATAATCGAAGCATCAGGTGCTGAAATCGATATTCAGGATAATGGTATTGTTACAATTACTTCTAACGATCAGGAAGGCGCAGAAATCGCTAAGAGAATGATCAGAGAATTAACCTTCAAACCTGAAGTAGGAATGGTTCTGAAAGGTAAAGTTGTAAGAATAATACCTATCGGTGCTTTCGTTGAATTAGGCGGCGGAAAAGATGGAATGGTTCACATTTCTCAGGTTTGCAACGAAAGAATTGAAACCATTGAACCACACCTTAACATAGGCGATGAAGTCATTGTCAAAGTTATCAAAATCGATGACAAGGGCAGAATTAACCTTACAATTAAAGGTGTAACAGAAGAAGATAAAACAAAACTTTATAACTAAGTTTTATAAAAAATAAGGACGGCTGCCGAATTTTCGGCAGCCGTTTTTTAATGTAATTATATGAAATTTTTTTCAGGCGGGTTAAAAAAAACAGAACAATAATGTATAATCTAAAAAGTGAGGTTCTGTTATGTTCAATTTTATTAATAATTTTTCAAAGCAGCCAAATCAGACGGTAGAAACCGCAACATCTTCAGACAGTGAAAAACGTGAAGAAAAAAAAGATCAGGAAGAAAAAGAAAAACGACATCTTGATGAAGAAGAACACGATGAAGTCAGACTCGGCGGACTTCCTATACTGACAGAGGAAGAAGTTGAAATTTTGACTGAAATGTACATAAATGACTTAAAAAAAGAACATCAGGATAACGAAAAAGTTGTAAAAAAACTTGATAAGTACCTGAGCAAATTCGATGTAAAACGCTTTATGAAAAATAACCCCAATATGACAAGAGCCGACTTTTATATGATTATGTACAACGAAACGGCCGGAATGGTTAATTAAACTTATGGATAAAATATCAACAAAACAAAAAACGGGATTAAGAGGGGAAATAGAAATACCATCGGATAAATCTGTTTCGCATCGTTCAATTATAATTCCATCTTTGATAAAGGGGGGTAAATACAGGGTTTTTAACTTCTCAAAAGGTAAAGATTGCATATCGACCTTGAATTTGTATAAAAATTTAGGAATTGAAATTAAATACCTTGATGAAAAGACATTAGAAATAAATTTACCCGACAAATTAACGAACAAAACTAAAGAACTATTCTGCGGAAACTCGGGAACAACAATGAGATTAACATCAGGAGTTCTTGCGGGACAAAATTTTATAAGTGTTTTAACCGGAGACGAAAGTCTTTCAAAAAGGACAATGAAGCGAATAATTGAACCTTTAACTCAAATGGGTGCTGATATAACTTCAGAAAATAATACAGCCCCTCTGACAATAAAAGGGACTGATAAACTTAAAGGTATAGTTTATAATTCACCGCTTGCATCTGCACAGGTAAAATCCTGTATTTTACTTGCAGGTCTGAACGCTGACGGAAAAACAACTTATACGGAAAACTTTATTTCAAGAAACCATACAGAAAATATGCTTAAATACTTAGGTTCTGAAATTCTGACAGAAACCACTGATAAATACAGTGTTACCGTACAAAAATCAGAAATGAAAGCAAAAGATATTTATGTTCCGGGAGACATTTCTTCTGCCGCCTTCTTCATTGTTGCTGCACTTATAACTCCTGACAGTGACATAATTCTAAAAAATGTCGGCTTAAATCCGACAAGAGACGGTATTATCAATGTTGCAAAACGTATGGGAGCAAATATAGAAATTCTCGATAAAAAAGATTTATCAGGAGAACAAATCGGAGATATCAGAGTAAGGTATTCCGATAATTTAAAGTCAACAGAAATTTCAAAAAATGAAATTCCGGCTCTTATTGATGAATTACCCGTTATTGCAGTTCTCGCAACTCAGGCAGAAGGTACGACCGTTATAAAAGATGCAACAGATTTAAGAAACAAAGAAACAGACCGAATTACAACAACCGTAAACGAACTAAAAAAACTCGGAGCAGATATTGAAGAACGAGAAGACGGGTTCATAATTAACGGCAAAACCTCATTAAAAGGCGGCGCCGAATTAAACTCATACAAAGATCACCGTTTGGCAATGAGTTTTTATGTTGCGGGATTAATTTGCGAACAAGACGTTCTGATAAAAGACTTCGAATGGGTAAACATATCTTTCCCCGAATTTGAAGAACTTATAACAAGGCTTAAATAAGATCTAACATAAAAGTAACAGGCCCGTCATTTATAAGTTCGACATCCATCATTGCAGCAAAAACACCTGTTTTGACAGAAATTTGCTCCTCAAGTTTGCTATTATAAAGTTCGTACATTTTCTTTGCCAAATCAGGTTTTTCCGCATTATCGAAACTCGGCCTTGTACCTTTTTTGCAGTTTCCCGCAAGAGTAAACTGCGAAACCGATAAAATTTCACCTTCAACATCTTTTACGGATTTATTCATTTTTCCGTTTTCGTCTTCAAAAATTCTTAAATTAAGAGTTTTTTCAGCCAGTTTTAATACTGTTTCCTCTGTATCTCCTTTTTCAATCCCGACAAAAACAAGAAGGCCGTGACCGATTTTTGAATACAGTTCTCCTGATATCGTGACAGATGCTCTTTTAACTCTTTGTATTAAAACTTTCATTATGCCTTTTCCCTAACTCTTTCAACCGTTGCCGCAATATCATTTTTAATATCGTTTATATGAGCAATACAAACTGCATAGTAATTTCTTAATTCGTTCAACGATTTTATAACACTTTGTATATTATTCACATCTGTTTTATAGACTTCTTCACGGCAATTATACTTATCGCTCATTGATATACAGAAAAACAGCTTATTGCTTTCGTCTGTTACTATCATATTAAATATATTTATAAGGTCTTTAAAAATACGAAGTTCTTCCTCGCATAATGAAGTTCGGTCTTTATTAACTTCAAGTTTTTCAATAAACCTGCTTATTCCGTCAAAATTATTCTGCAAAACTTCTCTGTAACTATCTAAAGAGTCACTGTGTTTATTAAGGTTTGAAACTATGTTATTTAAATCATAGTTATAAGTTCCCGGAATTTCTTTTTCTTCAATAACAGGTAAATTCTTAACAACTTCTTCCAAAGACTCATTTTTAAAACCATCTATCTGAGCCCCTGTCATTGAACAATTTATGTATTCAAAGTCAGGAAACATTTTCGAATATCTTGTAAAATGTTGAATAAACAATGCATAGTCTTTATATGTCGGAAGCATTTCACCTGTTACACCTTTTACATAGAATAAATTTTCATTCAAATCATTTATTCTGTTATTTGCATGCAAAATCTTTTCTTCTTCCGTACCGTCTGGGAACAGTGCGTTTGCAAGAGCATTAAAATCTTTTGCAACAATTTTAAGCTGATTATTTTCATCATAATCAAAAACCAAATCTTTATAAATAGAATCTTTACTGTAGCATCTGCCCTTTGAAAAAGCCAAATCCAAACCTACTGTTATAATTTTTGAACATCCTAAAATTCTGGCTGTATCCATAGCGGAAAAAGTAACCGTTCCGCTTGAATAATAATCGGAATTATCAAAATTACACATTTCCGCCCATAACTTATTTATATCAACATTGTTGGTAACATGAGAGAAAATCCTCTTCGCATCTACCTTATGCAAAACAGGGTTAGAATAAGGCTCTATAATATAATTAATCTGACTTAAATCAACATCTTTAACCTGTTTTGAACAATCGTAAAGTTCAATTATAGACAGAAAGTCCGGAATTATATCGTTTGAAAGCAAAGAATGTAATGCAGTTCCGACAGTAAAAATTATAAATTTATCTCTGTTATTTTTGATTGTTTCTATATTTCTGTCCAAAGACGGTCCTGCTCCGACAATTAAAGCAGCTTTTCCTTTATAAGTATCTTTATAATGATGCAACGGTGCCTCATTTAATAAATCAGGGATATTATTAACAAGATTTTTTGTCATTAAATAGTAATTTCTTGATTTAAAATTATTATCAACGATATTGCTTCCGAAAATCATTTTTATCGCATCTATCTGAGATTCAAATTCATTTTGGTGCAAGTCTCTATAAGATTTTAAAGACAATATAATCGGACTTTCCTTTGTCTGTAAATTCATCTGAACTGTCTTTATAAAAGTGTCAAAATTATTTGTAAAACAAACTTTTTCATCCGATAATTCTGCTGAAAAATCTACATAATTAAAGGTTGTATAAATAATTTCCAAATCCGGCTCAAATAATACGATTTTACCTTTAAGATTTCTGTATGCCAACTGAAACAAATATCCTAACCCTAAACCTAATATCAAAATATTTTGACTGTTCATATTAACACAGGAATTAATAATACTCTGCGCCTCGCCTAACGGAGACATCGTATTATGAAGATATGTGCCTCCATAATTCAGATTATAACCGTTTGTATTTTCAAGTTTTACAGCATTCAAAGGTGAATATTTTAAAAGCGCATTTTTTAATTCAAAATCTTTTAAACATTCAATATTCTTTTCAAATATCTTAGTGGTTAAGTTTTGCATCATCTACTCTTCCCTTTAATTGTCCGCAGGCAGCGGCAATATCACTTCCTCTTTCAAGTCTTACGGTAACCTTTTTCCCCGAATGTTCAAGTAAACACTTAAACTTCATTATTGAATTATTTGACGGTTTTTTCCAAACACCGTTATCAATAGGATTGTACGGAATTAAATTTATATTGCATTTCAAATCTTTTAAAAGTACCGAAAGTTCTTTTGCACACTGAATCGTATCATTTAATCCGCTTATCAAAATATATTCAATAGTAACTCTGTTACCCGTAATCTTTACATAATTAAGTAATGCCTTTTTAAGTTCTTCTAACGGATATTTATTATCTATAGGCATTATCTGACGTCTGATTTTACTGTTCGGAGCGTGAAGTGATATTGCAAGAGTGGATTGTGATTGCAGTGCTGCAAATTCATTGATTTTGGGGATAATTCCGCTTGTTGAAACAGTTATTCTCCTTGCACCTATCTGAAAATCTTTGTTAAAAATATCCATTGCAACAAGGACATTTTTTAAATTCAGCATAGGCTCGCCCTGCCCCATAAATACGATATTGGTAACCTTTAAGCCCGTATCTCTCTGAATTGTCAAAACCTGTTCTATAATTTCAACAGGCGTTAAATTCCTTATAAAACCTCTTTTACCGGTAGCACAAAATACACAATTCACGGCACATCCGACCTGAGAACTTACACAGGCGGTCAAATTTGCCCTGTTATCAAAACGCATTAAAACGGTTTCTACACATTCTCCGTCAGGATATTCAATTAAATACTTAATAGTACCGTCAGAACTGACCTGTTTTGCTTTTATTTTTACATTTGAAACTTTTGCTTTTGCCTTTAATTCTTCCCTGAACTGCTTTGACAAATCAGTCATTTCATCAATTTCAGATACCGATTTAAAATATATCCATTTGTGAATCTGATTAGCACGATACTTAGAAGCCCCCATCTCATCCGTAAGTGCCTCAATATCTTCCAACCTCATTCCCGATAAAATTTTTAAATCCGTACCATTCATAAAATAATGTTTAACTCAATTTTTGTTTATAAAAATCTATTATATCAATTCTTGCCTGCAAAGACATTGCTAATTTATTAACGCTTTCTCTCCATTTGCAAAAACTGCAGCTTGGAGGAAGCAACTTAAGAGGATTTGCAGGAAATTCCTTACAAATTTCAGGTCTGTTCTCGTAATCGGAACATAAATTATCAACAACTTTATTACAGTGATAATAGTAATTTCTCGTATCCAAATCTAAATTTTCAAGCAAATCAAAATACTCAGGCAACGCAGCCCTTGCATCTTCCTCGTTTTCATACGGAACAAAAACACTTAAAAACTGCTTTGCAAAATTGTCGCCCCTCATCGCCTTTTGTTTTAACTGAATCGGAGAAAATTCACTAACCGCAAGCCTGCAGCACGCACCACATTTTTCACAGGAATACAACTCTCTTGCTTCCATAATTTTTTTATAAATGCCTCTTAATTTTTGCTTATATTCACCGCCTAAAAAAGAAAGTGTCTTTGACTGCCACTCTCTGCAGGGACATTTATCCGGAAATTCCATAAATATATCAGGATTTTCTATTTTACAATTTTTATCAATACTACAGCTTTTACAACTGACCTCAGGCCTGAATTTTTCTATTTCACTCCTGATACTCTGCGCAGCTTCTATAAAAATATCCTTATATCTGCTTTTTAACTGCTCATACTGTGAATTTAAATCGTCCATATAAAAATAATACCACTTTTAACCCGTCACGGCAATGTTATACAAACGGAGTATATTTATAATAAAAAAAAAGGAGGTACTATGACAAAAAAACTTGAACTGTACAAATGCGAAATATGCGGCAATATTGCTGAAATAATAATGGAAGGACAAGGAGAACTCGTCTGCTGCGGAGAACCAATGAAATTACTAACAGAACAAAAAAATTCAACAGAAATATCCGAAAAACATATGCCCGAAATATCAGATTTTAAAGAAAACCATAAAAAAATCAGCGTTGATAAACATCCGATGCTGCCTGATCACTATATTGAATTTATCGAAGTTTTTTCAAAAAATAAAAATGAACACTATTTAAAATATCTTTTACCAGATGAAAAACCTGAATTTATAGTTCCAAAATCAGATAATCTGTTAGCAAGAGAATTCTGTAATATTCACGGATTATGGGGAAATTCTTTTAAATAACTTCAAAATGAAAACGGCAGCTTCGCTGCCGTTTTCTAAGGTAAAGTAATATATTTGGTTTGTTTATTTTTTTATACTTGTTGTTTATTGTTTCTTGAATTTGCAAACAAGGTTACTGCTAAGCCTATACCTGCACCTATTAATGCACCTGCAAAACCGAAATTCTTACCAAATTTCGCACCGATTTTAGCACCCGCCCATTTACCTGCAATACCGCCTATTACCGGAACAGTTGCTGATGTCAAAGTTCCAAGACCTTTTATTCCATAGTTGAGAACTTTCTTTCCTGTTCCTTCTCCTATAACAGTATTTGGATCTTGATCCGTAACAATTGCTTTGAATGTATCTTTACTAAGTTTATGTCCGTTCATCCATCTTAATTTTAAACCATCTTCCCAAGCATTTGAAGTTGAATCTTTACAATACATTTCAATATCATCTTCTATTCTTGAACCTGCATATTGTTCATATATTTGATTTACTAATGCTTTATTTGCATTCTTTGCATCTAATCTTCTGTTACCACTTATTTCAGGATTATATTTCTTTGATGCCATATTTAACAATGTATGATACATATTGTACGCAGCATCAGGATTATTCTGTTCAATAAATTTCTTCATTAAAAGAACTTTATTTCTGAATTCTTCATCTTTTGCTGTTATCTGGGTTTGATTAATATCATTTTTCCATGCATGCTCAACATTCCAATCTGATGCTCTGTCCATTGCTTTGTGTTGGAAGTCAGCATTGCTTGCCTGAATTTGCTGATACATTTGGTTCATCATCAATGGATTGTACATACCCATCATCCCCATACCCATTCCCGGATACATGCCCATACCCATGCCCATTCCGGGGCCATTAAGGTATGTTGATGGCATATTAGACATTGGCATAGATGAATTAAAAATAGAACCTGATAAATCCGATGCCACACTTCTTGCTGTACCAAGATTTGCAAGTAATTGGCTTGAAACGCCATTATTCATAGAACCAACTATACTAAGTGCCTGTGTCATACTAACCTCCAAAATATATTTTCTTTACCTAACCTTACTTATATAAAGTTTTTTGTCTTTTAAGAATTGACTTTTTTATAAAACATGTTTACAAAACTTAATAAATATCCCCAACCCCAAAATATAGCCTCATATAAAAATATAAAAGTATGTAACAATTTTTATGCAAAGTAGCAAAAATTTGTGATTTTTGGTTTTATAATAGCGTAGACACAGGAGGGTATGTGTATGGAGCCATCCAAAGGCATAGTAGGAACAAATCAGCCTAAGTACGCAACAAACGTACAAGACTATTACAGACAACAAGAGAAGGTAACTGAAGATTTAAAGAAAAGTGAACTGACTCAAAAGTCTGAAAACGGACAGGCGCTCACAGGGAAAGAAAAAACTGAAATGGTATTATTAAATGCTGATACCAGCCCTGAAAAAGCCGCACAGATACTTAATCCTGACGGGAAATTATGTTATTTGGCGTAAAAGGTTGAGAAAAAAAAGCGGTTATCCCAAAAGGATAACCGCTTTTTTATTTCAGTAAATTTAATTACTTTCTTTCGATTCTGATTGCGCTGTCAGGACATGTCATAGCACAAGCACCGCAACCGATACAAGCAGCAGCATCAGGTTCAACAGCAGGAGTCTGGAATAATCCTACTTCCTTAGACCACTTTAAACATTGTTTCGGGCATTTTGCGATACAAAGTCCGCAGCCTTTGCATAAATCAGTATAAACATAGAAATCTGCCTTTCCTCCGGCAACATTTTCTACTTTATATCCTTTATATTCTAATGTTTCTGTCATAATTTACCTCACTATACCAATGCTTGTTGTTCTTTAAGTAATTTAATACCCATATCAAGAGCATTGTAGTTCTTTGTTCTTAATTCAGGTTTAGCATCAAACTTCTTACCTAAAGCTTTTTCCATAGCATTCTTAATATCACTCAATTCCAATACGTGAGTTGCTTCAAGTAAAACACCAAGAATTATGATGTTAAATACTCTGGCACCCAAGCTTGGATCTTCGTTTGCGATTTTGTTTGCATCAATACCGATTACCTGTTTGCATTTTACAGTCGGTTTAATTGTACAAACTGATGTATCATAAACGATTGTAGAGTTTTCATTTACGTAAGTTTCGCATCTTGAAATTGCTCTGTCTGATAACATTATGATTATGTCACCTTTTGAAAAACGAGGTTCACCTATTGTTTCGTCAGCAATCTGACAAAAAGCAATAGAAACGCCACCACGTTGCTCAACGCCGAAATTCGGGATGTACAAGACTTGTTTTCCTGCTTCATATCCTGCTTCAACAAGGATCTTTGCAATTGACTGAACGCCCTGTCCGCCTTCACCGGCTAATACAATTTTTGTTCTGGACATTTTTATCTACCTTTCTTTTTTACTGTTCACTTTTACCCTGTAAAAATTCTTTTACTTCAAAGAATTCTTCCATAGTTTTTAAACGTTCTAATGTATCAACATTGTTTGTTCTCCAGTTAAGAGGACAAATTGAAAGAACTTCGATGAATGAGAAACCGCCGTTTTGAACATTTATCAAACCTTTCTTGAATGTTGACTGAAGTTTTCTTACATTAGAAACAGAAGATCTTGCAACAAAAGATTTTTCAGGGTTAGCAATAGCTGCAACCATTTCAGCACCTTTTGCAGGACGACCTGTAACTTCACAATCTCTTCCGTAAGGTGTAGTTTCAGTTTTTTGTCCCGGCATTGTTGTAGGAGACATTTGTCCGCCTGTCATACCGTAGTTTGTATTGTTAACCAAAACTATCATCATTCTTTCTGAACGAACTGCTGCGTTAACCAAGTGTTGTGAACCAATTGCAAGTCCGCCGCCGTCACCCATATATGCAATACCTATTGCTTCAGGGTTAGCTCTTGTTACTCCGTAAATAACCGGAGTTGTACGACCGTGGTGTGTCTGAACTGTATCTAAATCAAGGTAATTCCAAGATAATAAAGAACAGCCTATATCACAACCGAATACGGTTTTTTGTTTTATATCTAATTCATCAACTGCATTTGCCAATGCTTTTAGCGTAATACCATGACCACAACCCGGACAAAATTTGCTTGCGCCGACTTCAGCGTTTTGTGATTTTGGTAGGTTTGGCGGTAATGTTAATACCTCTGCCATATTATTTCTCCTTTTATACTTTTTCTACATACTATATCATTGCAGGTTCTTTAATCATTGATTCAACTTTAGAAACCAAATCATCACCTGTAACACCTACACCCATCTTATAAAGTGTTGAGTAAGGAGTATTTAATCCGTAAAGTTTTTCAAGAACCATCTGAGCTAATTGTCCGTTTGCTGATTCTGTAAACAGAATTTGTTTTGCTCTTGAAACTGCAGCTCTTAAAGGTTTAACAGCTAAAGGTCTGATAGTTATAGGTCTGAATAAACCGGCCTTGATACCTTTTGCTCTTAATTCATCAATAGCTGTTCTTGCTGATCTTGCAACGATACCGTGAGCAATGATAAGAATTTCTGCATCTTCAGCTTTGTATTCTTCATATTCAGCAACTTCTTCAGCCATCTTATCGTAATCTTTCTGATAGCCTTCAAGAACTTCCATAAGTTCTTCTTCCATATTGTATGTATTTCTCATATGAACAGATTTTCTGTCTATTCCTATTTGTCCCGGTCCTAATAATGCTTTTTCTGTCGGAACCATTGATATTCCTCTTGAAGCCGGGTCATATAACATAACAGGTTCTCTCATTTTACCCTGATATCCGTCAGCTAAAACATATGTCGGGAATCTGTATTTCCAAGCAGTATTGAATGCTTTAATCATATAGTCATACAAATCCTGGTGTCCTGCTGTAGAATAAACTATTCTGAAGCCTTCACCGTTTCCGCCGAAACATGTTAATCTTGTTTCCTGCTGAGCATAAATAACAGTAGCAGTTGACGGGCCGCCTCTTTGCATAACTGCACATACAAACGGTATTCTCATCATTTCTGCCATTGATTGAGCGTCTTGCATAATTACGTTACCCGGGCCTGCTGTTGCAGTGAAAGCACGTTTTCCTGCCAAAATACCACCCAATGTTGAAAAACCTGCAGATATTTCATCTTCAGTTTGTAAAAAGCCTGCTTCTGTCTTTGGAAGCAATTTACACCAAGTATGCATAATTTCATTCTGTGGTGTAATCGGATAACCGTACATAAATTCAGCTTCTGCTGCATTTGCTGCATAAGCAAGAACTTCGTTTCCGGTTAAGAACATTTTTGTGTCTTCTTTAATTAGTTTGTTTACCATAATTCCCACCTTTTCTTATAGTGTACTATTTGATTGTACAACAAAGATAAATAAAAGAGTAATTAATTTTATTATAATTGTTAATATTCGGTAAAAAATATTTTTAATGGAGCATGTTCATGTTAAACTCGGTTTTAAGAAGAGGAAAATTATGAACATATTAGAAGTCAGAAATAATCTTTTAAAGCTGTCTTACGAGGAAGATATAAGACTTGGCGATTTTATAACAGTAAAAGATGAACAAAAAACTTATATTGCACAAATTTTACATATTGAAGCCGGAAGAATAGGCAAAGTTGCATTAGCAAAACTTTTATACCTTACTGATTTAAGACAGATTTTTGACTATGACGGTTCAATTCCATCCG
>JAFRHR010000025.1 GCA_017433195.1 bacterium | reverse complement strand
TCCACCACACGCCCATATTTTATTTTCAATGTGTCTGTTGTCAGCGTGTCTACCCCTCTCACAAAACGTGACATTTAGTCACCTTTTGTTCGGCAGAGTACCACACGCCCATATTTTATTTTCAATGTTTCTGTTGTCAGCGTGTCTACCCCTCTCACAAAACGTGACATTTAGTCACCTTTTGTTCGGCAGAGTACCACACGCCCATATTTTATTTTCAATGTTTTTGTTGTAAGCGTGTCTACCACCTCTCACAAAACGATACTTAATCGTTTTGTCTGAATTATTGCTCCACACCTTCAAGCCGTTCACTTTATTTTGCTGCCGCAAAATCGCCGTTCACTTTTTCGGTGCTACTTCGGCATTCCGTTCGTCTTACTCACTTCAGCCTACGCAAAATTCATTCGGCAGAGTACCACACGCCCATATTATGTTTTCAATGTATTTCTATTATACACGGCAAAAAAATTTTGCCAATATCTTATACTGTTTCCGATTCAAAATTGTTTGTTACCGTATGAATATATTCCAAAATTCCTGAGAAGTATTTTAAATTTACATTTCCGTCAAGTATCATATCGGCATCTTTTCTCATTGGTATTATATATTTTCTTCCTGCTTCAATTATGTAATCCCAATGCTTCAGCGCATTTATCAAATCCTGATTTCTTTCTCTGCAAGCCCTGTCGATAAACCTCTCGTGTCTTATATCCAAATCAGTTTCTATATAAATTGAAACATCAAATAAATCCTTTAAATCAGAATAAAATGTTGCCATTCCTTCTACAACTATTATCTTTTGTGACAATACAGGAATGGACTTGGGAACGGATATTCCTGTTCCGTTTGGCAAGTATTCGGGACAAAGTATATTTTCACCTCTCGAAATCCTTTCCAAATCGTCTCTCAATATGTCTAATTGAAAATTGTTAGGAGAATCAACTTCATATCCTGCATCTCTTAAATTATCAAAACCGCCGTATTCCTTAATTAACCCTGAAATATCTTTGAAATAATTATCTGTTGTTATAATAGAAACAGGTAAATTCAAATTTCTTATAACGTGTTGTATCTCATTGCAAATTGTAGACTTGCCTGATGCGGACTCTCCTGTTATCCCGATAAGTATTCTCTTTTGCGGGTTATCAATTAAACGTCTTGAAAATTTTTGGATAAAATCATCTCTTATCTTTAAAAATACAGGGTTTTCCGTGCTTTTATCATAAGCCAAAATCTGTTTAAATTTTGTCTGCAGATAGAACGTCAGGAGCTCGCGGCCTGTCTTTTGGGTAAAATCAGGTTTGAAAATTTTATCCGTTGAATTAATTTCTTTTGAAATTAAATTGGAAATGCCGTCTGTATTGTCTGTATTCATACTTCAACTCTAATGTTTCTTTATAATACATGCAAAAAAAATTTTTTTCCATAGTTAAATTAATTTTTTAAGTTTTATGAAAGTAAATTTGAAAATCCGGTTGTAATAACTACCATTCCAACTTCATCCGCACGTTTTATAAAGTCTTTTTCGGCTGACGGTACAATAATTAAAGATATTCTTCCCTGTGCTGCAACATTAAGGTCATAAACCGTAAGCGGTAAATCAGATGCCAAAACAGATTCCTTAGAAGCATCGCACGCATAATCAAGCGCATACTCAATTGCGCTTCCGGAAACTCCCTGCGAAATTGCAGTTGTCTTAAAATCTTTTGAAATAACAATTCCGGCACTCTTTGCGTATTTTGCAACTTTCCAGGCAAAAACGGCATCTTCTATCTGTTCAGTTGTCGGTTTTGTTTTGGTTTCAACTTTAAAAGTATCTTTATTAAGTTCAGACATATTGTAGTCCTGAACAAGGAGTCCGAAAAGTGTATTTTTGTATTCTTCTCTTGTTCTGTTCTTGATATCTGAAAGTTTAGTTTTTACAACAACATATCTGACGAAATTTTTCTCCATTGTCTGAATTGCAGCCTTTTCAAAAGCGGGTGCAATAATTAAATTCCCTTTTGTAAATAACTTTGCAGATTCATTATCAATTGTTTTGCTTGCGGTAATAGTGGCGCTTGCAATATCAACAGGGTTGCAATCAAATGCTTTTAAGCATGCATCATTGATGTTTTGTCCCAAAGCCGCACCCAAAACAGAGGAGTTTTTTGTGATAACTATTGCATTTACGTCAAAAAATTCCGATACAATGCTCAACCCTAAATTTACTGAAATTATATCGTTATAAGAAAGTTCAGACTCTGTTTCATAGTCTATTTTAAAATCGTTTTCGTATAATTTGGCACTTTGGTGTGTATTTTCACCTGACACCAATTCGTTTATTAATTCACAATTATCTGTAATAGTCATTTTATCTCCTTTATTCCTGTGTCTTTATTAAGTCAGATGGAGTAGCCATTGGGACAGGTGCCATCTGTACTTCTTTTACAGGTTCTTTGTTCTTTTGTATCTGTTTTGCGTTATCCGTTGAGGTCTTTTTAACCTTTTCTGTCTGATTGTCATTTTTGTTTCCGAAATCGAAAGGCTTAAATATCTTTATTCCCTCAAGTGTTTCTTCCGCTTCCGGATCTATTCCTCCGTTAAGTCTGATTTCTTCTTCTTTTTTCTCTTTCTTTTCGAAACCTTTTTTAACTTCTTCAGGTGTAATGAATTTTGCACCTGTTATCTTGAACTGCTTCAGCTGTATCGGAACGTATTCAAAATCTCGGTTTCCGTACGGCTGAGTAGCAACTATCATAATATCTTTCCAAATCAAAGCGGGAACTGTACCTCCTGTCAAGCCCGGCATTCTGCTGTTATCATCATTTCCCACCCATACTCCGGTTACGACATCAGGTGTGTAACCTATAAAGCACGCATCTCTGTAATCATCAGTTGTACCTGTTTTTGCAGCGGCAGGTTTTCCGATATTTGCAGCTGCACCTGTTCCGTACAGGATAACTGTTTTCATCATTGTTGTCATATCTGATGCGGTATCTTCGCTTAAAACCTTGTATTTTCTTGTCTGAGGGGCTTCATACAAAACTTTTCCTCTTGACGATTCAATCTTTTGTATTCCGTATGGTTCAACCTTGTATCCGCCGTTTGCAAATACTCCGTAGGCTCTTGTCATTTCATATAATTTAACACCGTTTGAACCTAATGCAATTGTGTAGTCGTATTCTAACGGAGTTGTTATTCCCATAACCCTTGCTAACTGTATAACTGATCTTATTCCTGCATACTGTATAAGTCTTGCAGCACAAACGTTTGATGAAATCATCAATGCCGTATAAACAGGAATTTCGCCTCTGTATTTGTTTCCGTAGTTTTTAGGGGTCCATTTGCCGGCTTTAAAAGGCAGGTCGTCTATCATATCGTTTGGTTTTACGCCTTTTTCTAATGCCGCAGCGTACACAAACGGTTTAAATGCAGACCCCGGAGGTCTTACTGCCTGTGTAACTCTGTCATACTGTGTTTTGGTATAATCTTTTCCGCCTGCATAAGCAATTATTCTTCCGTCAACAGGACTGAAAGAAAATGCCGCAGCCTGATTTTTGTCCCCTTTTAATCCCCAGGCGTTGAGCTGTTTTACTATTGCCTCATTCATTTTTACCTGAGTCTTATAGTCAAGAGTTGTTGTTATTCTGTAGCCGCCGTGGACTATGTCGTCTTCGGTAAAGCCTAATTTTTCAAGTTCTTTCATAACGAAATCGCAGAAGTATGGCGCTCTGTTATGAACATATAAAGACGGCATTTCTGATAACTTAATTTCTTCTTCTTTTGCCTGTTTGTAAGTTGCTTTGTCTATGTAGCGCATTTTATACATGCGTTTTAAAACCATATTTCTTCTTTTTCTTGCCAATTCAAGATTATTGAATGGAGAATAAACAGATGGGGCCTGAGGTAAGCCTGCGATAAGTGCAATTTCCGAAAGTGTTAATTCTGACAATTCCTTGTTGAAATAAATTCTTGCGGCACCCTGAACACCATAAGCGCCTGAACCCAAATAAACATTGTTCAGATACATTTCAAGAATTTGTCCTTTATCAAGAGTTTTCTCGATTTGAGATGCGATGACAAATTCTTTTATTTTTCTGTTAAAGGTTTTTTCGTTTGATAAGAATAAAATTCTTGAAAGTTGCTGGGTAATTGTACTTGCGCCCTGAACAACGTGTCCCGCAAGTATGTTTGCAACCATTGAACGTGCAAGTCCTGAAAGATCATATCCTTTATGTGAGTAAAAGTTTTTATCTTCTGTTGAAATAATTGCCTGTATTAGTTTTTCGGGAATATCTTTTAATTCTGCTTTTGAATAAGTATATGCTGTGAAAGTTTTTATTATTTCTCCGTCAGCGGAATAGAACTTTGTTACAAGATTAGGTTTGAATGTACTTAAATTTGTTATAGGCGGTAAAGATGCAAGGTAGGAATTAAAAACAATAATTCCGGCAAGCATTGCCGCTACTGTAAACAAAAGTATCTGTAAAATTAAATTTCCTGAAATATTTATTTTATTTGATGTTTTCTTTGGAGCCCCCGTACCTTTTTTTATTCGGCGGGGAACATTATATTCTGACATAATACACCTTCCGCATTTTTATATGTTATTATTTTAACAGAAAAATAAAAAGGAGTATTTTTTTAATGAAATTGCCTGATTTTTTGGCTTCAATAAAAAATGAAATTTTATCTCATTTTGTTACCGAAAAAATTATGTATAAAATTGAGGGAAAATGTAATAAATGCGGTAAATGCTGCAACTATATGTACAGTTTTGATACTTACACCGAGAAAGAATTTAAGTTTATGCAATTTTTGTTTCCTGCCTATAAAAGATTTTATATAAAGGGCAAAGACGATATGGGTAATTTAATTTTTGCCTGCAAATATGTTACGCCAGAAGGTCTTTGCTCCGTTTATGACAAGCGTTTAAAAATGTGTAAAAATTACCCTGCCAAATATATTACTTATGATGCTGATCTTCACGAAGGCTGTGGCTATCACATAGTAAAAAAGACATTTGATGATTATATGAAAGAAAGTGATAAAGTTTCTTAATAATCTCGAGCGTTACTATTGACAGTAACATTATTATATGTTACTATGTATAGTAACAGGTGTTAAATGAACGAAATATCAAAAATATCGGAAATTTTAAGTAAAAACTCGGATAAAAAAGAAATCGAAAATTTTTTGTCGGAACTTCTTACCCCGTCTGAAATTGATGCGATATCAAAACGATGGTGTATCCTGAATTTGTTGTCAAAAGGCGAATCTCAAAGGAGCATTGTAAAAGATCTGAATGTCAGTTTGTGTAATGTTACAAGGGGTGCCAAAATTTTAAAGAACAAAAATTCAGTAGCGGTGAAATTTATAAAAAGTGAGGAATAGATTATGGAAACAAAAGTTATAAACAATATAAAACCTGATGAGAACGGTTTTTTCGGTAATTACGGAGGCCAGTTTCTGCCCGATATTTTAAAAGAGGAATACAAAAAACTTGCTGATGAGTTTTTAAGAATAAAAGATGACAAAGAGTTTAATGAAGAACTTGATTATCTCTTAAAGTATTATGCAGGAAGACCGAGTCCTGTGTATTTTGCGAGAAATATGTCAAAAAAATACGGACGTGAAATTTATTTAAAAAGGGAAGATTTAAACCATACGGGTGCGCATAAGATTAACCACGCTTTAGGGGAAGCACTTTTTGCAAAGAAAATCGGTAAAACAAAACTTATAGCCGAAACGGGTGCGGGTCAGCACGGTATTGCAACGGCTACGGCTGCTGCACTTATGCAATTAGAGTGCGATATTTATATGGGTGAGGTCGATATGTTAAAGGCAAAACCCACTGTTGACAGAATGAGAATGTTGGGCGCAAATGTTATTTGCGTAAAAGACGGAACAAGAACTTTAAAAGAGGCAGTCGATGCATCTTTTAAAGCGTATTGTAATGAATATGAGACGGCAATGTATGCGATAGGCTCGGTAGTAGGGCCTCATCCTTTCCCGATGATAGTTGAACATTTCCAATCTGTTATAGGTTGTGAAGCAAGAGCTCAGTTCCTTGATTTAACAGGAGAATTGCCAAATCACGTTATAGCCTGTGTTGGCGGCGGTTCAAATGCAATAGGTATGTTCAGTGCTTTTCTTGATGATGAAGATGTAAAACTATATGGGGCAGAGCCTTTGGGAAAAGGAGAGAAAATAGGCGAAAATGCAGCAACTCTGACTTACGGAAAGGACGGAATACTTCACGGATTCAAGTGTAAATTGCTTCAAGACGAAAACGGAAACATAGCAAACGCATATTCTATTGCAAGCGGGCTTGATTATCCGGGAGTCGGCCCTAAACACTGTTATTTACAGCAGACAGGAAGAGTTAATTATGTGACGATTACGGATAAAGAAGCGGTAGCTGCATTTCACGATTTGTCAAAGACTGAAGGAATTGTTCCGGCATTAGAAAGTGCTCACGCAATTGCTTACGGAATAAAACTTGCATCACAAATACCGGAAAACGAAAGAATTTTGATAAACGTTTCAGGACGTGGAGATAAAGATTTAGACTTTGTTTTGTCATTATAATCATAACCATTTAAGAACGATTTCAGCAAAAGTAAACATTTGTTAAAATATTTATGAAACCTGAAATCGTTCTTTTATGAAAAACTTTTTATACATGTGAAGTACCTCATGAGGATGTAAGATGACAAGAATTTCAGAAATTCTGAATAATCTTTTATTTAATACAAATAAGCCTGCAGAAATTAAGGATACTTCAGTGCAACCTCAGATATTCGATTTTGATGCGGGTAATCCAATGGATACCGTTGAATTTACGGCAAGTGAAACTTCAGCTGTTCAGACAACCAAGAAATTACCGGATGAGATTACTGTACAAAAAGGTGATACAATAGAAAGTTTGGCTGCAATTTTAAAAATTACCCCTAAAGAATTTAAAGATACATATGGTGTTACAAGTATAAAATCCGGAGATGTATTAAAGAAAAAAACAAAGACTTCAACAACAAATAATAATGGTTATACGGAATATAAAGTAAAATCTGGAGAAACATTAGGCGGAATAGCTAACAGAAATAATACGACAGTTGATGCAATAATGAAATTAAACGGCTTGAAATCTGCAGATGATGTAAAAGCAGATCAGGTTTTAAAGATTCCTTCAGGTGCATCAACAAGTGCAAATACAACTAAAACAAAATCATCAACAACAAATAATAATGGTTATACGGAATATAAAGTAAAATCTGGAGAAACATTAGGCGGAATAGCTAACAGAAATAATACGACAGTTGAAGCAATAATGAAATTAAACGGCTTGAAATCTGCAGATGATATAAAAGCAGATCAGGTTTTAAAGATTCCTTCAGGTGCATCAACAACATGTAGTTCGCAAACTCAGGCAACACAGACTTCAACAACAAAGGATATGGCTGGCTTTTTATATGCATTGCGTATGCAGGAATCAACGGATAATTATTCTGCTAAAAACAGAAGAGGATACATTGGTGCATATCAGTTTGGAGAGCGTGCATTAGCAGATCTTGGTATATATAGTGAATCCGGTAGTGATCCATACAGCAAGAATGATTGGGCAGGTTATATAAAGAAGAATAAGTATGGAATTACCTCTATTTCAGGTTTCCTTTCGTCCAAAAAACAACAAGATGATGTTATGAAAGCATTAATTGATAAAAATTGGGGTTATATAAAGACTTTAAAATTACAAAAACATATTGGAAAAACATACGCAGGTGTTAAAATTTCAGTATCAGGAATGATTGCAGGTGCACATCTTGTTGGGATTGGCGGATTAAAAGAATTTTTAAATTCAAAAGGTGCCAAAATACCGAAAGATGGAAATGACATTCCTATAACTGATTATATAAGAGCATACAGCGATTATGACTTAGGTTTAAAATAATCGCAAAATAATTCTGAAGAATTATTGCAAAATGCTAAGATATCATACGGTAGCCGTAAAAACTGTTTTATTTTTATTTTTTTGTAAACTTTTGTAAATATAGCCTATATAATTAGTACAAAAGTATTATTTTTCTGTTAATATAAGGTTAACGATGTAGAACTATATAAAAAAAGAGCAGAAATGGAGGCTTCTATGACAGTAGGACAATTTGTATTTATGCTCCACAGCCATTTACCTTACTACAGAAAAGCAGGAATGTGGCCTTTCGGAGAAGAAAATTTATACGAATGTATTTTGGAAACATACATACCTTTATTGAATGCAATCGCTGAATTGTACGATGAAGGAATTAAGGCTAAATTGACTGTCGGTATCACACCGATATTGGCAGAACAGCTAAACGATGAACACTTGAAAGACGGATTTGTTAAGTACATTGATTCAAGAATTGCACAGGTTGCAAAAGACTTGGACAGATATCCTGATCCGAAAGTTGCTCATTCACAGCACTTAAAATATCTTGCTAAATACTATTTTGATTTATTAAACAAATTACGTGACGATTATGTTAACAAGTACAACAGAGACCTGATTTCAAACTTCAAGAAATATCAGGAATTGGGTTGTATTGAAATAACAACATCAGGTGCAACTCACGGTTTCTCACCATTACTTGCAACTGACGAAAACTTAAACGCACAGTTCAAGGTAGGTTCAGATACAACAAAACGTTTATTCGGAAAGAAAGCAAGAGGTTGCTGGTTACCTGAATGTGCTTACAGACAAGGTTATGAATATACGGGAAAAGACGGTAAGAAATATTGGAGACCGGCTATTGAAGTTACTCTTCAAAACAATGACATCGAATACTTCTTTACTGAATCTCACGTTATCGAAGGCGGAAACTCTATCGGGAACAGACGTGTAATCGGTGTTTACGGAAACATAGAATACATTCCGTTGCCTGAAAGAGAAGCAACAGGATATGACACATATTCAGCATACTGGATGCCTGATGCTCAGGTTGCAGTTATGGGAAGAAACGACAGAGCAGGTTATCAGGTATGGTCTGCAGCTGACGGATATCCGGGTGACGGATGTTACAGAGAATTCCACAAGAAAGACGACAAGTCAGGTATGCACTACTGGAGAATTACATCACCTACAACTGATTTAGGTGACAAGATGTTGTATGATCCGGTGCTCGCTTTGAATAAAGTAAACGAAAACTCAGATCACTATACAAACCTGATATATCATATGATGAACGATTACAGAATTACTCACTATGACAAACAGGGGCTTGTAATGGTATCATTCGATACAGAATTATTCGGTCACTGGTGGTTTGAAGGTGTAGAATTTATTAAGCAGGTTATCAGAAAATTTGCTATGTACGTTCCTGAAGTTGAAAGAATGACTGCCGGTGAATACTTAACAAAATATCCGCCGAAAGAAGCAATTCAGATTCCTGAAAGTTCTTGGGGGCAGGGAGGACACTTCTATGTATGGCAAAACCACTTAACAGAATGGATGTGGCCGATAATTCACTCTTGTGAAAAACGTATTATTGATATTGTTTCAAGATACGAAAAAATCCCTGAAGATAAATTATTACACAGAGCATTAAATCAGCTTTCAAGAGAAAATCTGTTACTGCAGAGTTCAGACTGGCCGTTCTTAATCACAACATGGCAGGCAAAAGACTATGCAACAGACAGATTTAGAGAACACGTTGACAGATTTGAAAAAATCGCTGATATGATAGACAACGGAAACATCGATGATAACGCATTGAAAGAAATCGAAAGTATCGATAATTGTTTCCCTGACATTGATTACAGAGTTTACTCACCGCTTGATGACGGTTTATTACCGCAGCAATCGGCAAAATTAGCTCCGTTATATAATTAGCAGGTAAATTATTTACTGATAAAGAAGCGGCT
>JAFRHR010000024.1 GCA_017433195.1 bacterium | reverse complement strand
GTCATGCTGAACTTGCGGATTTACGGACGTATTGAACGAAGTGAAATTCGGATAGCGAGGTTTATAGTTGCGACAGTGATAACGTAGCAACGGCAAAACCGAGCGTGGAGTAAATCCAAGACTGTTTCAGCATCTTACCAATTTTATGAAAAAGAAGATTTTTTATTTAAATAAGTTATAAGACCCTGAAACGAGTTCAGGGTGACAAATTAAATATCGATTATTTCATTAAAAAAGAGGGTTACCCCTCTTTCTAAGCAGCTCATAAGCCGTGTTCTGTTTTTAGATAATCATTTGTCTGGGACTGTAATTACTTGCAGCCGCAAGCGATATGTCTGAAGATGGCGGACAACCTTAGCCTTCAAATTTATCTTGCATCCGATTCGGGTTTACCTGCCCGATACCTCTCGGTATCTGCGGTGAAGCTCTTAACTCACCGTTGCACCATCGCCTGTGATATAAAATCCATCGGCAGTCTACATTTCTGTGGCACTTTCCACCGGCTCACGCCGTCCGGAGTTTCTCCGGGAATCTGTCCTTGGATGCACGGACTTTCCTCACTAATTAAAGCGCGATTATCCGGCTGCAAAAACTATATTATCATAAAAAAATTATCTCGGAGAAATACTGATAATTATTGTGTCCGTTTTACCGAGCAATTTTAAAAATCCCGCATAAATTTTTTCAAATAAAGGAAGTTTTATATGTTCAAATTTCAAATGTCCTCCCGGCTGACCTTTAAATATCCAGTACAAATGATTAAATATTCCGTATCTTTGAACACCCTTTATGTAATTAATTTTATATCCTGCCTTTTTCATCAGTAATTTCAGACTTTTCTTATTATATGTATATAAATGGCAACTCCACCAGGTAAAATTTAAAAAGCCTTCCGATTTATAAAGCGAAATTAAAGCATCGTCTGAATTTGGAACTTCTATAATAATTTCCGATTTATTATCTTTCAGTGAATTTTTTAATTTTTCCAAAAGATTTAAAGGATCTTCTATATGTTCAAATACATGGAACATAGTAACAAAATCAGCCTTTTCTTCTATTTCACCAATATCCGAAAAAACCTTCAGTCCTTTTTCATTATGATAATTTTTTAATCTCTCCTCTAATTCCACCCCGTATATTGATTTACAGGAATCTTTTGCTATATTTATAAACCCGCCGGCACCACATCCGAAATCAACAACAGTTTTGTTTTTTATCTTATTTTTTAAAAATTTAAACCTTCTGAAATCATCAGGATAAGCCTTTTCAGCCCACAATTCAGGAACAAAATTATTACTTCTCATTTTGCCGTCAGCATAAAATTTTTCATCAATATGATTTGTTGAATCCAAAGATATAAGCGAACACTTTTTACATCTTTTTACTTTAATATCAGGATTATCCCTGACAATCCCTCTTACCTCCTCAAATTCTGTGCTTCCGCACAAATAACAACTTTTACGGTCTTTATTTTGCATAAAAAAATTATACTATTAAACACTCAAAATTTTTATTAAGTTTTGTAAAGTTTTACATTTTAAAATAGCAAAAAAAAAATTTTAACCACTTTAAAGCAATCGGTTGGTTTCTTTATAAAATAAAAAAGGGGTTATTATGAAAAGTACATGCATTTCGCAGGGGTATTTCTGCGGCAATTTTGACTATGGCCGCAAATTTACCCCGATGATTAATTTCAGGAGCAAGGATATTCAAATCCTTGATGCCGGTAAACACATGAGTGATTTAAGTGCTGCATTACAGGAAGGCTTAATCGGAGAAGACGTAAAAATAGAAAAAGTACATGTTGAATTAAACAAACAGGACAACTCAAGAAAACAAATGGACAGCGTCAACAAAAATCTTGAAAAAATTCTAAAATCCGAAAAATTACCTGATTATGTTGTATTGCCATTTTCTATGTCTGTTGACATTTTAAATCTGAATGACCAATATGAACGAGTTATGGGGGAAAAGTTCACATTTACTCCGGAAAACGTAAATTTCAACAAAGATAAAATGATGAATTTTTTACTAAAAATAAAAAATCATCCGAACACTTACTGTGATTACATAGGATATATGGATCCGATAGGACAGGGCATCGAAAAAACTTATGATGTTATACAAAACATAAATAAACTTGTAGAAAAAGGGGTAAAAGTTTATATTCCCGCAGGACAACCCAATGATTTATCTATGAAATGGGCTATTGGGAAAGATAATTTAAAACCGGAATTTTATTACTATTTATCAAAAAACAAAGATGTTGACGGGAAAATAACCTATTTAAAAAATGATATAGCAGATAAAAACTGGTACAAATTAAATCTTTTATGCTTTTCAGATGCTGAAAACGTAGGAACATTAAATTACCGGGGAGATAAATTTATATATTCTGCCTATGACACAAACGTAACACAGTATAAAAAAGGAACTTATAACCTTTATCCTGTAAGAAAATGGAACGGGAATATAAAAGGATACAGTTACTACGGCAGAGAAAATACAGGACTTGAAGATATAAGTTTAAAAAACGACAAATTAAAGGACTTTGTCGGAAAAGATATTTCATCTGTTCTTGCATCAGATTCTGAACATACAGATTTCAATTTATATAACAAAAAAAATGAAAAGAAATTATACAGAGTTGACAGAATATGCAAATTATACTGTACACCAAAGACAGAACTAATGGGAAAATATGTAGATTCATCCCTAACTCTGTTCTTTGATACAAATACAGCAGGAGAAGTAATATTTAACAAAACCAATATTGAAGGTTCTCAAAGACCAAGTATTTTCGGAATGTGGGGAAGCTGTTTTTCCGCAATAACCGCAGTTATTGATGATGTTAAGCATAACCCTAAAACAAATATAACCGAAGATGTACTTGATACTTACAAATACAAAGCAACTCTTCCTTATGAATCTATGGGCGATGCTTATTTTTACAATAACAATTTCAAAGCCGCTGAAGATTATTACAACAAGGAAAGCAAAGGATTAAAAGAATATATTCTTAACAACGACCTCAATGGGGTCAGAATATACGATAAAATCGGAAATACATGCAGAAAACAAGGCAAATATTACAATGCAATGAAAAGTTATCAGTGTGCATTAGGTATTTTGTGCAATGCAAGCCCTGAAATTCATCCAAAAATGCTCGATTTAACCGAAAAAGTTGCCTATTGCGCCCAAAAAACATATAATGATACAGAAAAGAAAAAATATACGGAGTTTTCTGATTTATTAAGGGCGCATTCTTTTAACGCAAAAATGAGTATTAAAAATGAAAAAAACAGAATAAGAAACATTATAGGAGTTTAACATGATTAACAGAATTTCTTCAGTTTGTTCATTTACGGCAGATAAAAGAATTATTGATTCACATGTGCATTTGGGCACATGGAAAAATGATTATTATTATCCGGACAGACTTAAACAATATACAGGCACGACACAAAGCGGACAAAATGTAGAAAAATTCTTTGCGTCAACTTTGGATTGCCTGGTAAAACGTGACGGTAAATACATAAAAAATGAAACAGAGGGAAATCTTGATATGGTTAACAACATAAAAAGATATAACGCTCAGGATTACGTAAAACCGCTTCTTGTTTGTCAGCCCGATTCGGGTGCCGCTTCCAATATAGAACAACTTATAAAATCGCATAATCTTTTTTACGGTTTAAAATTCCATCCTATTGATGCAAAACTCAATGCAGACAGCGAACTGTATAATCCGTACATGAAATTGGCGGAAAAATACAGTCTGACAACTGTATTTCATTCAGGTCCATTAGGAACAGAAGCGTCTCCGCAAAAAATTTATAATTTAGCAAAGAAATTTCCGAAAGTTCCGGTTGTCTTATACCATATGAGTTTATCTCCGGGCGGATCTGTCGGAAACTTAACCGAAGAAGAAATTGCTCGCAGAGGTCTAAGCAATGACCGAGGCAAATGGGTATGGGAAGTACGTGAAAAATGGAATCAGGACGGTATTGATGCAGTAAAAGAATCTATCGCAAAAAAAGACGCAAATCTCTATCTTGAAACATCGTGGACAAAACCTGAAACCATTGTAAAAGCAATAAAAGAAGTTGGGGCTGACAGAGTTCTTTTCGGAACAGATGCTCCTATTGGCGATTTCGGAGAATTTGCAAACAAAGGTAAATACTACGAATACGTTGACAGCATTCAAAATGCCATTCGCACCGAATTTAAAGAAAAAGCCGATGAAGTCATTGAAAAAGTATTTTATAAGAATGCGGAAAATCTTTTTAATCCGCAAACTTTCCCCGTAAATACAAACACAATATCAAGAACAAAACCCGGAAAAATAATAGGAATTGCCGCAGGAATAGTAGGAGCAGGAGTTGGTTTGTTTGCTCTTAACAAACAGGTTAAAAACCAAAAAGCACTGAAAAATACACAAGTTCCTATACAACAACTCTATAAATTTAACGCATTTGCTTAAATCATTATAAAAAACGATTAAATACCTTTAAATATAAAATCAGGGAGGTAAGTATCAAAAGTAAGCCTCCCGCTTTTACTATCCATTCCGAAAATCTTGAAACTTCTGTGAATTTTTTGATTTCTGAAGTAAAAACTGCTGCTATTATAAGAATCAATCCCTGCCCCAATGCAAACATAAACAGCATCAAAACAGGCAAAAGTATTTTTGATGAAAGAACCGAAAATGCCATAATTGCAGCAAGTACCGGAGTTGAACACGGGCTTCCCGCTATTGCAAATAAAACTCCGAGCAGAAAAGGATACAAAATTAAACTGTTTCCTTCATTTTGCGGTATTTTTTTTATCAAAACAGGAAATTCAAAATCAAGAAGCCCTGTAAGTTTTAAACCTATAATAAGTATTATTGACGACATAATAAGTATAAAATATGCACCGCCCAAACTTCCCAAAACCGTTCCGGTTAATGCACAAAAAACTCCAATTGCACTAAAAACAACGGACATGCCAAGAACCATAAAAACCATCTGAATAAAAACAACAGAAGTTTTATTTTTTCCCTGTCCTGCAACATATCCGGTAATCAAAGGCAGCATAGCAAGATTACAGGGTAATATCGATGCCAGCACTCCTCCTAAAAAGGAAAACATCAACATTATAACAGGTGCATTATTTGTATTTATATACTGAGCAAAAAATGTTTCCAAATTATTCATTTATCATTTCATCCATATATTTTTTTAACTGTTTTGGCTCAATACTGCCTTCAATTCTGTGCAAAGTTTTTCCGTCTTTATTTTTAAATATGGTTGTCGGAACAACAAGAACATTATACTGTTTTATGAGTTTATTTATTTCGGAAGTTCGTTCCTGAGTCATTATATTTCTGTATGAAATTTTATCCTGATACTGAGGAAAAACTTCTTTCATAATTTTATCCATTTCCTGACAATCACGACACATAGCAGACGAAAATTTTATTATCTGAGGCATTCCGTTATTTTCAGGAACCCCCTGAACTTTTGCGACACTAGAATCAAGCAAGTAATAAAGCATTACGGGTATTACAAGTATTAAAAAAATGATTACCGAATTTTTATTCATAATTAATCTCCCTTTTCTGCTTTATTTATAAAACAAAAGATAAAGTTAAATTATTCCCCGAATGTCTAATCTCTTTCATATGAACCTAATATTCTTATTCCGAGAGATTTTTTCTCAATTTCAGAAAGCGCTTTACTTATTTTTTCTTCTTTTATATGTCCTTCTATATCAAGATAAAGCATTTGTTCCGTTTTACTTTCTTCTGTTTTTCGTGACTCAACATGGATTATGTTTATCTTATTTTCCACAATTATTTGTGTGATTTCAAGCAAAGCCCCTTCTCTGTCCTCAAGTTTTATAAGAAAACTTGTTTTGTCATTCCCTGTAGGCGCTGTTTCATATTCTCCGATTAAAATAAATCTGGTTTTATTATTGCAATCGTTTATATCTCTTTTTAATATATTCAGATTATAAACTTCAGCCGTTTTTTCCGTTCCTATTGTTGCATAAGTAAGATTATAAGAATCTAACATTCTTGCAGATTCATCCATACTGTTTGCAGTTATTATATTCACATGCAGGGGCATTTCATTTTTTATAAACTCTCTGCAATTTGCAAGCGCTTTCGGGTGTGCAATTATACCCGATATATTGTATATTTCCGAATTTTTTGAAAGCAGGCAGCTGTTCATTTCAAGTTCAACTTCCGCAAGTATTTGTATATTTTTATTATTTGTTTTTGACAATTTATCAATGGTTTTTCTGATAATTCCTTCCATCTGGTTCTCATAAGGAATAACCCCCAATGTATTCGGATATGTATCTACATAATCAACTATCTCTTCAATTGTTCTTAAAGATGACTGATAAGTCTCGATATTGTATTTCTGACAAAAAATATCTTTTGCAATTTCCGAATAAGAACCACCAATACCTAAGTATGCAATTTTATCTATATTACCAGATTTTATTTCCATGATATCATTATACTTGAAGGAAATTATTTATGGCAACTATTAAATTTGGGACAGACGGTTGGCGTGCAATTACAGATAAAGATTTTAATGAGGAAAATCTTATTTTGGTAACAAAAGCCATTGCAAATTATGTATATGAAACATACGGGCAGGATAAACTTATTATTATAGGTTACGATCCGAGAAACAAAGCAGATTTATTTTCAAAAATATCAGCTGATATTTTGAGTGAATTGGGTTTTACTGTTTATTATTCAAAAAACATAATACCTACTCCCGTACTTGCATACAATGCAAAACATTTAAACGCCTGTGCCTTAATGTTTACCGCATCACATAACCCCCCTGAATATATGGGGTTAAAATTTATTCCGGATTATGCAGGACCGGCTGAAACTGAAACAACAGATAAAATCGTATCTTTTATAGGAAAGCCGTTGTCCTTTAGCCCAACCTCATCAGGGAAACTGGTTACTTTTGACTTTTTCCCCGATTATCTGGAACATTTGAAATCAATTATTGATTTCAATAAAATATCAACACTTGATAAAACAGTTATTTTTGATGGTTTATACTCTGCAGCCGTAGGATATTTTGATAAAATTTTGGCAAATTTAAACCTGAATTATAAAACCCTGCATTTAAAACACGATAAGAATTTCGGAGGACTTATGCCTGATCCGAAACCAAAATATTTAAAAGAATTAATTGCAGAAGTCAAAAACACTCCAAACTCCATAGGTTTGTCAAATGACGGCGACTCCGACAGATTCGGAGTCATAAATGAAAGAGGGGAATACGTTTCACCGAACGAAATTATATCAATTCTTCTTATGTACCTGAAAAAGTACAAAAATTATTCAGGCAAACTCATAAAAACTGTCGGAGGAAGTTTATTACTCGACAAAATTGCTGAATACTTAGGAGTTGAAGTAATTGAAACTCCTGTCGGATTTAAACACGTAGGAAAAGCAATGCGGGAAAATGATTTCATTATCGGAGGAGAAGAATCCGGCGGTTTAAGTATTCAGTCTCACATTCCGGAAAAAGACGGGATTTTGGCAAATTTACTCATTCTTGAAGTTTTGGCCGCAACAAAAATAAAACTCACTGAACTCCAGAATGAATTAAAAATAATAGCAAACGCAGAATTTATAAATGACAGAATAGATTTACCTCTAAGCAGTCAGGATGAAACTATTCAGGTTATTGAAAAATTTAAAAACACAAAAATTGACTCTTTTGAACCGCTGATAATTTCAAAAAAAGATACAAAAGACGGAGTAAAAATTTATTTCAGTGACACAACAACCTGGATTTTAATAAGACCGAGCGGAACTGAACCTCTTTTAAGATGCTATATAGAAACCGACTCTGAGAAAAAGCTTGAACAATTAAAATCTCAGATAAAAAATATGATATAATTCTTTTATGAACAATCAGCTGAAAGAAACTCTAAAACTTATTCCCGAACTTCCGGGATGCTATCTTTATCACGACAGCAAAGATGAAATTATATATGTCGGAAAAGCAAAAAATCTGAAAAGACGTGTTCACAGTTATTTCAACAAAAAACACGATAACCCCAAAACAACAGTTCTTGTATCTCAAATAAAAAAATTAGAATACATTATCACAGATTCCGAAGCCGAAGCCCTTATTTTAGAATCTCACCTTATAAAAAAATATAAACCGAAATACAACATATTACTTAAAGATGATAAAAAATTTCCTTATTTTCTGATTACAGATGAAGAATACCCCAGAATTGTTGTTGTCAGAAAAAAGAATTTAAACCCGGAACACGGCAGATATTACGGACCATATACTGACGCAAGAGCAATGTATTCTACACTTGATTATTTAAAAAAACTGTTTCCTCTGAAGCAGTGTAAAACCCCGAAATTTAAAAACAGACCCTGCCTATATTACCACATAGGAAGATGCCTTGCACCATGCCAGAATATGGTTTCATCAGAAGAATACAAAAAATTAGTTTCTCAGGTTGAACTTTTTTTATCAGGCAAGCAAAACGAACTTTTGGAAAAACTAAAAGAACAGATGCAAATTTATTCAGAAAATGAACAGTATGAAAAAGCCGCAAAACTAAGAGACAGTTATTTTGACCTTGAAAAAACACTTGAACGCCAAAAAGTAGTTTACGAAAATACTAAACTAAATCAGGATGTAATTGCCGTTTCCACAGAAAAAGGAATTTTTGCAATTGTAATTTTGTTAATAAGAGAAGGCCGCTTGATTGACAAACGAGATTTCGTATATTTTGACATTGAAGCAACCGTCCCTGAATTTTTTGAAACATTTTTCCGAGAATACTACGGCAGCCTTAAATCAGAGTTTCCCGACAAAATCACTTCAACTCACCTTGAAGAACTCGGAAACAAATCAATGTACGAAAACTGGCTTAAAATTTTGGGAAATAAAAATATAAAAATAACTTATGCAAAAACTAAAAATGATAAAGAACTGGCTTTACTTGCCGAAAAGAACGCAAATGATGTTCTGAAAAATGCAAACATAGAAAAAATGTCAAAAATAAGAGAAGACTTTAATCAGGTAGGCGCATACCTTGCTGAAAAACTAAAACTCAAAAACTTTCCTCACAGGATTGAATGTTATGATATATCACACATTCAGGGGACAAATACAGTTTCATCAATGGTTGTCTTTGAAAACGGAATAAGCAAAAAATCTGCTTACAAAAAATTCAAAATAAAATCTGCAGAAGGAAAACCTGACGATTTTCTGTCAATGCAGGAAACACTTACCAGAAGATTTAACCGTCTGGGAGAAAAAGGCTGGGAAAAACCTGACCTAATAATAATTGACGGAGGGAAAGGACAACTTTCTTCCGTTATGGAAATTGCGGAAGAAATGAACATATCAGGAATTGATATTGTATCTCTCGCAAAAAGAGAAGAAGAAGTATTTTTACCCAGAAAATCAAAATCAATAATGCTTCCCAAAGACTCTAATGCTTTATATCTTATCCAGAGAATAAGAGATGAAGCACACAGATTTGCAATAACTTTTCACAGAGAACGCAGAAGCAAAGAACTTACAGGTAAACAACAGAGGTCATAAACTCATGTCTTCTACATGAACTCCCTTTTCTCTTATTAACATCCCTGTCCTGCATTTTGGACACGTATATCTTGTTCTTACATTTCTAAACGAGCCCAAAATCGAACTTATAATTCCGCTCTCAACTTCAAGATATTCAAGTCGTCCACCACACTTTTCACAAAATACTTCGTCTTTATAACCGTCAATATTATAATTTTCGTCACACATCGGACAATGCATAGCGTAGGTAGCATATAGATACTGCTGGCTAAATGACGGATCAGCCTCCACACTTGAAGGAATACCTCCATAGGCTCTGAAGGTATAGTCGCAATTTTCACATTTAAAAACTCTGTAGCCGTACATCTTTTTCTTCCTGCAAAATCAGTATACCATATTAAAAATGATTTTCAAAAAAGCAATTATCTTTCATAATTCTGAAATTTATATCAAATAATAAAAGTTTTTGATATAATGAATAAAAAGAAGATGAGGTTTTTATGGATAAAATTAAAATTGGGATGCTCGGACTTGGAACTGTCGGCTCAGGAGTTTTTAAAACTCTCAAAATGTTTGATAATGTTGAAATCAAAAAAATTGCAGTAAAAAATATAAATAAAAAGAGAGATATTGAAAATCTTGATACTTCAATTTTAACAGACAACCCATATGACGTTGTTAATGACAAAGATATACAAATAGTTGTCGAACTTATCGGCGGAGTAGAACCAACCTGGGATTACATAAAAACTGCCATTGAAAACGGTAAACACATAGTAACCGCAAACAAAGAATTGTTAGCAAAAAAGGGTGAGGCACTTTTTAATTTATCCGAAGAACACAACCGTGTTGTATTATACGAAGCGGCAATTGCAGGTGGAGTACCTCTTATAATGCCTATGAAAACCATTCTAAGAGGTAATAAAATCCAGAAAATTCAGGCAATTATTAACGGAACAACAAACTACATTTTAACAAAAATGGATGTTGATAATGCATCATACGAAAAAGTCTTAAAAGAAGCCCAGGAATTAGGATACGCAGAAGCTGATCCAACAGGTGATGTTGAAGGATTTGATGCTGCATACAAAATAACAACACTTTCAACAATTGCGTTCGGACAAAGAATAAAACTTGAAAACGTTTACAGAGAAGGAATCACAAAAGTACGTCCTGAAGATATGCAAATAGCAAGAGAATTAGGCTATAAAATCAAACTTATTGCAATGGGACAAATTATGGATAACGGAAAAGCTGATGTACGTGTTCATCCAATGCTTGTTCCGCAAAGTTCAACCCTTGCACATATAGATTACGTAACCAATGCCGTAAACATAACAGGCTACCCGATAGGCGATATATTACTTTCCGGAGCCGGCGCAGGAGAGTTCCCGACCGCAAGTTCGGTTGTCGGCGACATTTTATCAATAGCTGCAGAATTAGGAACAACTGATTATTTACTGCCAATGATGAGATGCCACCACCATTCAACTGCAGAAATGATTGATATATCAGAAACTTACAACAAATACTACATATCAATAACCTCTCCAAACGCAGTAGGTATGATTGGTAAAATCGGTAATGCCTGTGCAAGCAGAAACATAAGTTTATCAACACTATTACAAAAAGGCTTATCAAATAACAACACCGCAGATATTATTGTCATAACAGAACGCTGCAAAGAAACTGATATAAAACACGCACTTGCAGAACTTGATAATTGCCAGATAAACAGTCTAATAAGAGTAGGAGAATAAAATGTACAAAGGTTTAATAGATAAATACAGAAAATACTTACCGGTTTCGGATAATACTGAAATAGTAACACTTAACGAGGGAAATACGCCTCTCATAAAAGCAGATAATCTTGCAAAAAAAATAGGTTTAGATGCTGAAATTTATCTGAAATTCGAAGGCTGCAATCCGACAGGAAGTTTTAAAGACAGAGGAATGACAATGGCTGTAACCAAAGCCAAAGAAAGCGGAAGTAAAGCCATTATCTGTGCTTCAACAGGAAACACAAGCGCATCAGCAGCAGCTTACGGCGCAAAAGCAGGATTAAAAACGATTGTACTTATTCCTGACGGTTATATCGCAATGGGAAAACTCTCTCAGGCTATGATGTACGGAGCAAAAATTGTCGCAATTCAGGGTAACTTTGATGAAGCTCTTGAAATGGTTTTAAAAATTTCCGAAAATTCAAACATAACCTTAGTAAATTCATTAAATCCGTACAGAATTGAAGGACAAAAAACAGGTGCTTTTGAAATATGTGATTCATTAGGACAAGCGCCCGATTACCACTTTATTCCGGTAGGCAACGCAGGAAACATAACTGCATACTGGAAAGGTTATAAAGAATATTTTGAAAACGGAATAATAAAAGCATTACCTAAAATGATGGGTTTTGAAGCAGAAGGAGCTGCAGCAATTGTCAGAGGCGAAAGAATTTACAAGCCTGAAACACTTGCAACCGCAATAAGAATAGGCAACCCGGCAAGCTGGGAAAAAGCTGAAGCCGCAAGAGACGAAAGCCACGGAATGATTGGCTGCGTTTCTGATAAAAAAATAGTTGAAGCATATAAATTACTTGCCTCATCAGAAGGAATACTTGCAGAACCCGCCAGCGCCGCATCTGTCGCAGGACTTATTCAGGCTCATAACAACGGGCTTGTAAAATCAGACAGCAAAATTGTTTGTATATTAACAGGAAATGGTTTAAAAGATCCTGATAATGCAATTAAATTCGGCGCTGCTGAAGTACACAAAACATCTGCAAATATGGATGAAGTCCTTAAAGCAATAAACGAATAACAAATGAATTAAGCTTCAGAATAAGCCAATTCAAAAGGTTTTTCTTCAACCGTATGAGTTTCGCTATTTATTATGCCGCGTTTTAATTCCGTAAATGTTGCTCTGTTTGAATTAAAAACTTTCTTTAAAAATTCATATGCAACTTTCGGATCACAACTGCTTCCGCAAGTAAATAAATCAACTGCAGCATAACCTAATTCCGGCCATGTATGAATCGCCAAATGGCTCTCTGCTATGATAACAACACCGCTTACACCATATGGATTAAACATATGAAAACATTTTTGAACAATTGTTGCGCCACATTCAAGCGCTGCATCTAACATGTTTTTTTCTATTTTATCAAGTGAATTTAAAATATTGGGGTCACATTCAAAAAATTCTGCCAATATATGACGACCTAAGTAAGTTTCCTTTTCTCCGTTTGTTATTGCGGTAAATGGTGTTGCTAATTCCAACTCATGAGCCTCCTAATAAAATTTTTATCTACACAATACATTAAGTATATTACAATAAAAAACCATAAATTTCTAAATTTTTCATTTTATTAACAAATATTTACATTCGTGTCCAAAATACACTCTATATTTAATAATTATTTTTTAACTTTGCATATAGGACTGGAACAACGGCAGATAAAGCGCAAGTGCCATGACCAGAACTATACTACCTATAACAACCAACATAATAGGTTCTATAAGTTTAGTCATCGTATCAATAATTGCATCGAGTTTTTTATCAAGGAATGAAACGGCTTGTTTAAGCATTTCCCCCAATTTACCTGATTGTTCACCTGTTGCGACCATAAATAAAAGCATTTTAGGCATTACGCTTTCACTTTTCAATGCAACTGACAATTGCTGACCTTGTTTTACCTTATCAATAGCCATACCTATTTTTTGCTGCAATTTGTCATTTGTTAACGTTATAACAGAGAGGTATAAACTATCAACAATAGGGACACCTGCATCATAAGAAACCTGCAATACTGACATAAAGTTTGCAAAATTAGAATACATAATAAGATTCGATACCAAAGGGACCTTTAAAATTACCCTGTCAAAAACATTTTTTGCCGGTTTCCATTTTTTAATTGTTATACATAACGCCGTAAAAGCAATAAAAGTAATCGGAATAACCGGCCAATACATTTTCAGAAATTCTCCGGAATTCATAAAAATTTCAGTTATAAAAGGTAACTCCGCACCTTGCATTTCAAACATTTCTCTAAATGCCGGAAATACAAATATTAACATTACAAGACTTACTACTATGGCAAGTATTATTACAAATATCGGGTACATCAATGTACCTATTACTTTTCCTTTTATTGCAGATTGTTTTTTTAATAAATCAAGCAATCTTTCCAACGTTATTTCTAATTCCCCTGATTCTTCTCCTGCTTTTACAAGACCTATATAAACATAGCCAAAAATATCAGGATATTTTGCTAACGTATCTGCCAGTGTTGAACCGGCTATAATCTGTCGTCTGACTTCCTGTGCCGTATTTCTAAGTTTAGCTTTTGCTGCATCATTTTCTAAAAACATTAATGCTTCAACAGTCGGAATACCCGCCTGAATAAGTATTTGTAATGATGAAGTTAAATCTATTTTTTCCCCCAAACTGAGCGGAGAGAGTTTTTGAATTTTAGATTTTTCATTACCTTCTTTTACACTTTTTGCTAAATTTTCTTCAGTAATCTGAACCGGAATTAAACCATTTTCACGAATTTGCGCACGAGCCTCTTTTATTGTTGCTGCTGACAGTTTTCCTTTTACCTGCTCAGATCCGTTTTTTATTGCTGTATAGTTAAATATAGCCATAGTTTACTACTCGTTTACATAACCTAAAACTCTGAAAAATTCATCAGTTGTTGAAACTCCGTTTAAAATATGCTGCAGACAGGATTCAGATAGTGTACGCATACCATTTCTTCTTGCAGCCTCTTCGATTTCAATATCGTGAACGCCCTGCGCAAGCAATTTTTTTATTTCTTTTGTAACGGGGAGTATTTCGAACACACCCAAACGTCCGCTGTATCCCTGATAATTACAGTATTTACAGCCCTTCTTTCGATATATTTTCTGCTGCATAAAATGCTTAATATCTTCCTCGTTTTTATATAAGTGTTTTGCTTCCTCATATGAAGCGTGATATTCTTCCTTGCAATGGTCGCAGAGTTTTCTTACAAGTCTTTGCGCAATAACACCAGTTAATGTTGATGATACCAAATAATCTTTTGCACCCATTTCAATTAATCTTGTAACTGTTGCAGCCGCAGAGTTTGTGTGAACAGTACTTAATACAAGGTGACCTGTCATTGCTGCTGATATAGCAACTTCTAAAGTTTCATAGTCTCTGATTTCTCCGACAAGTATAATATCCGGGTCTTGTCTTAATATCGCTCTCAAACATGAAGCAAACGTAATTCCGGCCTTTGGATTTACCTGAGATTGGTTAATTCCTTCGAGTTTAATTTCGATAGGGTCCTCGATTGTTGTTATATTAACTTCAGGTTTATTCAGACCTCTGAGTATTGAATATAATGTAGTAGTTTTACCGGAACCTGTCGGGCCTGATGTTAAAATAACCCCGTTCGGACAGTTTATCATATTGTTTATATCTTCCAAATCTTTTGGATAAGCACCGGATAGAACAATTCCGCCTCCGGAATTTTTTAAACTGACAGCAGGTGCCAAAACCCTGATTACAAGTTTTTCTTTACCTGATACAGGCAGAGAATTTAAACGGAAGTCGAAAGGCTGTCCTTTATAGTTTATGGTAAAAGTACCATCCTGAGGTCTTCTGTGCTCTGCTATATTCATTCTGGCTAAAACTTTAAATCTTGTTATAACCGCTTGTTCTACCTTTTCAGGTAACTCAAGTACTTGTCTTAAAATACCATCAACTCTTATTCTTACAACGTGTGTTGATAATCGCGGCTCAATATGAATATCTGATGCTTTGGCATCTATTGCGTCCGTAATAATTTTATATACGAATTTTGCAACAGAACCTGTTGACGCCTGCAATTCTTTTTCAACTTGTTCCCAAAGAGATTCTTCTCCGTCAAAAGATTCTTTCTCAATTTGTTCTATAATTTCTGCTGTTTTTTTAGTTTCTTCATTAAAAAGTTTTTTGGTAAGTTCTTCAAATTCCATATAAGATATGGTAAACGGCTTTGGTTTTTCGTTTGTAAGGTATATCAAATCCCTTAAAACATCTTTGTCTTCAGGGTTTACCATTGCAACATTAAATATACCCTTTTCAGAACCAAGCGGAAGTACTCTGTTTGTCAAAACAAAATCTTCAGGTAAAGTATCTCTTATTTTTTCCGTTATATTTAACTGATAATCTTCTACCATCGGTGCTGAATACCTCTTTTTAAGATATTCAATCAAATCAGCTCTTGTAATGTATCCCATAATACAAAGCATTGATGCCATTGGAATATTATTTTTTTTACTTTCTGTTGCGGCATCCTTAAATTGCAAAGTGTTAATTAAACCTTTATTTATAAAATACTGACCGGCATCGACTCTTGCTATATCGTCTTTTGTATAATTTTTTATTTCCGCGGAAACATCAATAGCAGTCAAAAGATCACTAAATTCCTGATCAGAAACCTGTATAAACCTTATTCCGTTTATATTAAGATTTTTCAGATGACTTCTTATAACACTTTCTATTGTATTTTTCTTGCTGTCCGAAACATTTTTTACAACAACAAACAAATCTCCGTCTTTATGATTTATCGGAACAAAATCAAACTTTTGAATAATACTTTTATCAAAAGCCTCCAGTATTTCTTTGTTTATAGTATTTTTTATTTTTAATATATTGTTGTTTGACATTTTATAACTCACTTGAAATCATGTCTGAATTTTCTTTTATTATTCTTGGTGTAAGCATTATAACCATTTCTTCTTTAACTTTTTTGGTTGCGGTAGATCTGAAAATTGCCCCTATAACCGGAACATCTCCTAACACAGGAATTTTATTAACAGTTTTGGTTTCAGATTCTTTCATCATACCACCAATAATCAAAGTTTCGTTATCTTTTATTCTTACATTACTTAATTTAAGATTTCTTCTCTGCAACAATGTAGCAACTATGTTTCCGGCATCATCCAGAACTGTTGACCTCTCTGTTGTATAATCAGGTTCTATATTCAAAGTTACATAACCTTCAGGACTTATAAAAGGAGTTAAATTAACTTTAATACCCAAATCACTACCTATGTCATAAGTTCTTTGAGTAGCACCGACAGATGTACCTCCTGTAGATGTTGAGGTAAGATATTCCGCTTTCGATGACTTGATATAATCACCCGTTAAGTCAATTGTTGATTCTTCTCCGTTTGTTATTAATATTTTTGGATTAGATAAAACTTTTCCTTTTTTATTTTCAAGAATATAGTTCATTGCCCAGGAAATTCTCATAGGAAGAAGTTTGTTCAGTGTTGATAAAGTGACATCCTGTTGAGTCGGCATCCCTGTTGTCGGATCATATGTTATAAAATGATATGTAAGATCTGAATACGAGGGAGAATCTCTTCTGACTGTTGTTGTACCTCCTGAGAAGTTAACCACAAAAGGACTGCCGCCGTACATACTCCATATATTTGCAAAAGTTTTACTGCCATCTTCACTTAATTCTAAAAAAGAAACTTCCAAATATGCTTGTGGTTGTTTTACATCGTTTTGTTTGATAAATTCTTCTATCTGCTGCATCTGATATTCGGATCCGCCAATAACATTTATAGTGCCTCTTTGCGGAAAGTATGACACAACCAAGTTAGTCTTACCCAATGATGTAAGCCCCTCACCTTTTTTTGACATCTGCTTGGATATTGTGCATGCAATTTTATTTTCACCTATTTTTATTTCATCCGCACCACCTGTCATAACTCCAGCTGCACCACCTGTTGAAAAGTTTGGTTCAAGCATACCGCAAATTAATTTTGCCATTTCCTGCGGAGTTGTATGATTTACAATATATGTTCTCGAATTTTGAGGTTTGTCAAATTGTGCAACTACTTTTTTAGCTATTTTAATATCACTTTCAGTACCAAATATTATCAATTCATTCTTATCTGCATTAACTATAGCTGCTTCACTGGAAGAAAAACCGGGCTTACCGATTGAATAAACATTACCATTTAAAAAGTCGGCAATTTCTATAGCATCCCTGTTTTTTATAGGAATAATTCCTATTTCCTGTTTTGAAAAATTTGCTCCTTCTCCATCACCTTTTGTAATTATAAGTGTGTTTGTATCCAAAAAATAATTCAAACCGGATAACTGTAAAACCAATTTAAATGCCTGATTTAACGGCATATTAACCAAATCAAGAGTAACATTTCCTTCAACACTGTCGTGGAACATTATATTCAAACCTGCTTTATCAGCAAGCATTCTCAAAACCTGACGAACATCAGAATTTCTTAAACTCATGTTTATTTTTGGATTATCTTTTGAAATACAGATATCATCGTCAATTTTAACTGTAGCATCTATAGGCTTCTTAACATTTGACTCTATATTTCTTGATATAACAGCCAAGCATGCCGGAGCTGAAAAAACAATAAGCATTATTAACACAATTAACTTTTTAATTTTTTTTGTCATAAGAGTATGCACCTCCAAATTTATGTTCTAAATTAGGAATATTTGAATTTTTTATTGAGCCTTGAGTCAGTATTTCACCTACTCCCGCTTTATAAACATTTTTACCTAATTTCACAACAACATATTTATTATTAATATCCAAAATATGATAATTATTAACGCAATCACCTCGTTTTACAAGGTATTCAATACCTTCAATATTGATTATTGCAGACGGATTATACGTATCGTATAAAATTCCGGAAACAGAAGTATCCATAACTCTTTCCGCATCACTTCCCTCTGATAATTCTTCCGGCGGTAAGATTATATCCGATTTTCTTACATTGGAAAAATCGTAATCTTTGTATGGTAAAAACGGATTTGGCCTTACATCATCAATAACTTTTATGGTAACCCTGCCTGAAGGCAAAGTTCCTCCGGGATCTTTAAGCAACACCCTCTTTGTTTTCGAGGAAGATGTTGTTCCGTCTAAAGCCAGCAAAATATGTTTATTTGTGGGATATGTATAGTTTTTTATAAGTTCTTCAGCCTCTGTATAGGCAACTTGATCGTCTATAACATTTGTTTTATGCAAAGCCTTCGCACTTACGGTTAAAACAGCAAAAAAGAGCACAGCAAGTGAAGATACTGTCAAAACCGTGAAAATCTTATTTAATTCGTACTTTTTCTTTCTTCTTGATTTATAAAGAATGTTGTTAACCTCGTACGAAATATTTTTGACAGTAAATCCAGTTAATCCTTTATAAGAATTATTTGAATTTATAGACATAATTTTGCTGTTTTCCCAACACTATTTTACTAATAATTAAATAAATTATTATCATATATATGTAGGAATTTTATTGAATTTTTTCTAAAAAATCGGGTGCTCTTTTAGTTCTTCTTCAAGCTCTTTTATCATATCTTTCGGCATATACATTAAAAGTTCAAAACCGAGAGAAGATGTATCAAACCCACCTTTTTCGGGCTTATTTTCAATAATTCCTTTTATCGTATCGTTTGGATTTTCACCCTCCAAATCATATTTCTTCATTTCAAATTCATCTAAATATCTGTCATACGGAACAAATCTTTTTCCTCTCATGTAATGTAAGGGAGCAGCAGACGGAACACTTACCGACACAACATTAGGTTCAAACCCGAGTTCTTTACAGGCTGCAACTTCTATCAAGTCGGCTAAATGTCCTATTCCGCCGTATCTTTTTTCATCAAAATTCTTAACATACTCGACTTCTATTCTGTCATTTTTAATTCCCAAATCTTCATAATTTTTGGTTGTATAATCGTCATAATACATACTGTCTTTCTGACAGTGAGATGCCGGAATATATTCCAAACGCGCATATCCGATTAACTCTTTACCATCTTTAAAATCAAACGTACCGCCTGAACGTTTAATAATTTTAACTTCCTGAGGAACTTTTATTATTTTTCCGTCTTTATCCCTGACTTTTTTATAAATAATTCCTTTATGTTTAGGCTTAAGATCATCTATTTTTTTTGATTCGTCTTCTTCATCACTTTTACCACTGAAGCTGACCGTATCGGCAGAAAGTGAATTATTCATGCACAAAGGACAAGTTACTGCTCTTTGCGGCCTGTTTTGAATAAAATTAAACTGTATCGAATTTATCTTCATTTTTACCTGCTAATTTTATAAACAGCATAAAAAAATATTTTGTTACTACAGGACTCAAACTTTAATATATTTTTACATACGACACGTTAAAAAATCGGGTGTTCTTTGAGTTCTTCTTCTAATTCTTTTGTCATTTCTTTCGGCATATAAACCATGAAATAATCTTTGATGTTCGACGTATCAAATTTTTCACCCTTCGGAGTACTATCAATAATTTCTTTTACAACATCATCAGGATTTTTATTGTCGTAATACTTGTATAAATTTTCACTGTATTCTTTAAAAGGAATAAATCTTTTACCTCTCAAATAGTGCAGCGGAGCTGAATCTTCCACACTATAAGATATTACATTCGGCTCAAAACCCATTTCTTTACAAGCCGCAACTTCTAACAAATCTGCAAGGTGTCCTATTCCTCCGTATTCTTCCTGATTATCATTTTGAACATAATTTACATACATTCTGTCTCCGACAATACCTTCGTTTTCATAATCTTTAATTAAATCAGAATCTTTTGTATCACAGTCTTTTTTTAGACATGACATTACAACACCGCCTGCCTGTTTCCCGTCAATTTTAAACAGAAAAAGTCCGCCACCATCATTTACAATATCAGTCTTGACAGGAACTTTTTCAATTACTTTACCTTTTTCATCTCTGACTTTTTTATAAATAACTCCTTTATTTTTGGGAACGAGTTTATCCAATGGATCGGGCTTTTTGGCCGGCTCGGTATTCCCTGAAAAGCTGACAGTATCAACAGCTATCTGTTTTTTCATGCGCAAAGGACTTGTCACCGTATTTTGCGGTTTTGTTTTTATAAAATTAAACTGTAAGGGTATTATATTCATTTTTGTCCTTTAAAAAATCGGGTGTTCTTTAAGCTCCTCTTCAAGTTCTTTTATCATATCTTTTGGCATATACATTACTGTTTCACTACATAAAGCCGGTTTTTTGAATTTTTCTCCTGACGGAGTGTCTTCAATTACTTTTTTTACTATCTCGTTTGGATTTTTACCTTTTAATCTTTCCAAAGTTCTTTCATCACAGTATTTTTCATAAGGAACAAATCTTTTTCCTCTCTGATAATGCAATGGTGCTGCATCGTCAAGAGTTTCAGATACGACATTAGGTTCAAACCCCAATTCTTTGCAGGCTGCAACCTCCAGTAAATCTGCGAGGTGAGCTATTCCGCCATATTCATCAGGATTTTTGTTATATAGAAAGTTAACTATAATTCTGTCCCCAACGACTCCTTCTTCTTTATAATTTTTGTATAAAATCTCATCTGTATCGTCTTTACATTTATCCTCCGGAACATAACTCAATTCAACATAACCTATAGTTTCACCCTTATGTTCAAATTCAAATTTATCAGCTCTTGATTTTACAATATCAACTTCAATAGGAATTTTTTGAATAACTTTTCCGTTTTTATCCTTAACTTTTTTATAAATAATCCCTTTATGCTTAGGTTCTAAGCTCTCGATTTTATCAGTTCCGTAAAGCATATTCAGTATAGAATCCGTCAAGCTAAAAGGCTCATTTTGTACAGGCTTTTGACTTATCTCAACAGTATCCTGCATTAGTTGCCCAAATCTTGGTGATGGATTTGTCACTTTAGAATTTTGTTTGTATTGGAAAGCATTAAAATTTATAGCATTTATATTCATACAACTAAACCTTTACACTTATAAAAACACTTTTTGGAGAAAAAAATTGATATTTATAAGGGGCAAATTAATAATATTTTACAAATTTTTTACTAAAAAATCGGATGTTTTTTGAGTTCTTTTTCAAGACTTTTTATCATATCTTTCGGCATATACATTACGAGGAACATATCGAGTTCTGACGTATCAAATTTTTCTCCTTTCGGAGTGCTCTCAATAATTTCTTTTATTGTGTCATTCGGATTTTTATCTAATATGTCATACTCGTCCCGTTCTTCTATACTGCAATATCTTTCATAAGGAATAAATCTTTTCCCTCTTACATAGTGCAGAGGAGAAGCATTTAAAGCAGCATGTGAAATTACATTCGGTTTTATACCCATTTCTTTACATGCTGCAACCTCAAGTAAATCCGCAAGATGTCCGATGCCGCCGTATTCTTCTTCATTCTGATTTGACAGATATTTTACTTCAAGTCTGTCCCCGACAACTCCTTCTTCTTTATAATTCATGTATAACTCAGCCCAGCTGTTTTTATCACATTCTTCTGCAGGAATATGATGCAACTGAACATATCCTATACATTCATCGTCAAGTTTAAACTGAAATTCCCCCTCTCCCCAATTTACAATATCAACTTCAACAGGTATTTTTTTTATCACATTTCCTTTTTCATCTCTTACTTTTTTATAAATAATTCCCTTATGTTTTGGTTCAAGATCTTCTAATTTTTTCTTCGTTTTTTCTTGTTTATCTGATCCCGTAAAACTCACAACATCAGTCATAAGTCCTTTATTCATTTGCAAAGGACGATTAACCGTATTTTGCGGTTTGCTTTGAACAAAATTAAATTGTATCGGGGTTATTTTCATTTTTATCCTTTTGTTTAAAATATCGGATGTTCTTTAAGTTCTTCTTCAAGTTCTTTTGCCATTGATTTCGGCATATACATTAACGGGGCAAAAGGAAGTTCATCGGTATTAAATTTTTCACCTTTCGGCGTTCTTTTTATAATTTCTTTTATTGTGTCGTTCGGATTTTTGCCTTTTAAATCGAGACGTCTTATATCGCTTCTGCTACAGTATTTTTCATACGGAATAAACCTTTTTCCTCTTAAATAATGCAATGGGGCTGCTTCTTTCTTGCTGTGAGATACAATATTCGGCTCAATACCCAGTTCTTTACAAGCTGCAACTTCAAGCAAATCTGCCAAATGTCCCATACCGCCATATTCATCCGGCTCTTGATTTTCGACAAAATCTACTCTAATCCTGTCTCCTTCGATACCTTCGTCCTTGTAATTTTTGTATATGTTGAGTTTTATCTTTTTACATTCATCTGCCGTAAGGTAACTCAAATCAACATACCCTAAAGATTCCTCGTCAACTTGGAAAGTAAAAATATCCGGTCCGTCCTTTACGATATCAACTTCAACAGGCTCTTTTTTTATAATTTTTCCTCTCTTATCATAAACTTTTCTATAAATAATACCTTTGTGTTTCGGAACACAGTCTTTTAAAGTCTTTTGGGGATTTTCTGTTTTTTCTTTTCTGCATGAACTCGAAAAACTTACCGTGTCTGCCTGAAGTCCGTTATTCATACGCAAAGGATTGCTAACCGTATTTTGCGGTTTGTTTTGAACAAAATTAAATTGTATCGGGGTTATTTTCATTTTTATCCTTTTGTTTAAAATATCGGATGATCTTTAAGTTCCTCTTCAAGTTCTGCTATCATTTCTTCAGGCATGTACATCAGGGGTTCATTTTGGATTTTGGAAGTATCAAATTCATAACCCGAAGAAGCATTTTCAATTATTTCTTCCATTGTGTCGTTTGGATTTTTACCGTACAAATCATAACCTTTCATTTCAGCTTCATCGCAATACTCTTCATACGGAACAAATCTTTTCCCTCTTAAATAATGTATCGGGGCAGCATCATTTACACTTGACGATATAACATTTGGTTTGAACCCGAGTTTCTGACAACACGCAACCTCAAGTAAATCCGCAAGATGTCCTATCCCTCCGTACAGGTATTCTTTTTCATTTTCTACATAATTAACTTTTATTCTGTCACCTGTTATCCCCAAATCTTCATAGTTTTTGTAATAACAATCAACGTAAGCATCTTTAATTTCATCTTTGCAGTATTTTTTAGGGATATAACTCAAACGTGCATATCCGATTCTTCTTCCGTCAATTTTAAATTCAAATTCCTCAGGTTCAGATTTAACGATATCTACCAATACAGGAACTTTTACCACAGCTCCTTCTGCATCCTGCAATTTTCTGTAAATAATTCCTTTATGTTTCGGGACTAATTTCCCCATTTTCTCTTTTGATATTTTCTTTTCCGCCTTACCCGTAAAACTGACAGTATCTGCCTGAACCGAATTATTTATACGCAAAGGACTGCTGACCGTATTTTGCGGTTTGTGCTGAACAAAATTAAACTGTATCGGATTTATTCTCATTTTCGTCCTTTTCTAAAATATCGGGTGTTCTTTGAGTTCTTCTTCCAAATTTTTTATCATTTCTTTGGGCATATAAGTTAAAAAACAATGTTTTATTTTTGAAGTATCAAATTTCTGTCCTTTTGGGGTATTTTCTATAATTTCTTTAACCATAGCGTTCGGATTTTTTCTGTTGTAATACCAATTATATTGTTTGTTGTACTTTCTGAAGGGAACAAAACGTTTTCCTCTCAAATAATGCAACGGAGCAGCATCAGGCACGCTATGAGAAACAACATTTGGCTCAAAACCCAATTCTTTACAACAAGCAACTTCTACCAAATCGGCAAGATGCCCGATTCCGCCATATTCATTTTCATTGCAGTTATATATATAATTTGCGATTATTCTGTCGCCTTTTATCCCTTCTCTCCTGTAATTCCAGTATAAATTACTGAATTTATCTTTCCTCCCGTTTTTTTTGAAATAATTCATTCTTACTCCACCGACTATTTCGCCGTCTAATTCAAACTCAAAATCACTCGCTCCGATTTTTACAATATCAACTTCGACAGGTTTCTTTTCGATAACCTGCCCTTTTTCATCTTTGATTTTTTTGTAAACAATTCCTTTATGCTTTGGCACGCAGTCATTTAAAGTTTTTTGGGGCTGTTCTGTTTTTTCTTTTTTAAATACATCAAAAAGCCCCGAAAAACTAACAGTATCGGAATTTAAAGTATTATTTTTCAGCACGCAAAATGCAGGGGTAGTATTTTTACCAATTTGTTTATACTGAAATGAATTAAAATTAACAGCTGTGATATTCATTTTTACCTGCTAATTTTATAAAAAGCATAAAAAAATATTTTGTTAGCGCAAGCCTCAACCTTTAATATATTTTTACAAAACAAAAATTAAAAAATCGGATGCTCTTTGAGTTCTTCTTCCAACTCTTTTACCTGACTTTTTGGCATATACATTACCAAAAACGGAGTTTTAATCGGTGATGTATCAAATTTTTTTCCTTTTGGGGTACTTTCGACAATTTCTCTGACTGTATCGTTCGGATTTTTGCCTTCCAAATCATACATGTCTATTTCGGACTTACCACAGTATTTTTCATAAGGAATAAATCTTTTTCCCCTTTTATAATGCAATGGTGCAACATCGTCAAAACTGTAAGATATAATATTGGGCTTAATGCCTAATTCCTTGCATGCAGCAACCTCTACCAAATCAGAAAGGTGCCCAACTCCGCTATATTCATTTTCACAATTGTTATATATATACTGAACCTCTATTCTGTCTCCCACAATGTCTTCATCTTTATAAGTTTTGCTTAAAACAGCATAAGGACTGCTGTCACAATCATATGCAGGAACATAATTCATTTCAACTCTGCCTATAATCTTTTTATCTTTCTGAAACTGAAATACATTCGGAGCTGTTTTTACAATATCAACTTCTACGGGCACTTTTCCTGTAACATTTCCGTTTTCATCCGTAATGTTTTTATAAACAATTCCTTTATGTTTTGGAACTAAACTGTTCATTTTACTCATTGGAGAATCATCCCAAAAACCTGTAAAATTAACAGTATCAGCTTTTAAAGCAGGTTTCATTCTTAAAGGACAAGTTACCCTGCTTTGAGGTTTTGGCTGGATAAAATTAAATTGTACCGGATTTATTTTCATTTCTTTTCCTTTTAAAATATCGGATTTTTTTCAAGTTCTGTTTCCAGATCTTCTATCATTTCTTTCGGCATATAGGTTAAGAATTCATGCTGAATCATAAGAGTATCGAAATTTTTACCCTTCGGAGTATTTTCAACAATTTCTCTTACAATATCATTAGGTTCTTTATTATCGTAAAAATCATAATAATCACTGTGGTATTCTTTAAACGGAATAAAACGTTTTCCCCTTACATAATGAAACGGAGCTGCATCTTCCAGGCTAAGCGAAACGACATTCGGTTTAATTCCGAGTTCTTTACAAGCTGCAACAGCTATTAAATCTGCAAGATGTGCTATACCGCCATATTCATCCTGCTTAAAGTTTTCAACATATTCTGCATCTATTCGGCTTCCAATAACACCTTCATTCTCATAATCGCTATCAAGAATCCCATTGTATCTACCCTCTTCATCTTTTTTTATATAAGTTAAATCAAGTTTTCCTATAACTTCACCGTCATGAATAAAAGTAAATTCGAATGGTTGCGATTTAACTATATCGACTTTAACAGATGTTTTAACCGTATTTCCGTTTGCGTCTGTTTCTTTTTTATAGATAGTACCCTTATTTTTCGGGACAAGGTCTTCTAAAGTTTTTTCTTTTTTATTTATTCCAGTAAAAGTAACTGTGTCTGCATGAAGCCCAACTAAATTTGCATAAGAACAGTTTTGCCTGTTATTATTTTGAACAGGTTTAATCATATTAAAATTCAGACACGAAATATTCATACAAAAATACCTTACACATTTATAAACATTTTTTCGCAGAAAAAATTGATAAATATAAAAGGTAAATTAATAATAATTTACATTCTAAGTTTTAAAAAATCGGATGCTCTTTAAGTTCTTCTTCGAGTTCTTTTGCAACGGATTTTGGCATATACATCAATGGCGCAAAAGGAAGTTCGTCAGTATTAAATTTTTCTCCTTTTGGAGTTCTTTCGATAATTTCTTTTATTGTGTCATTCGGATTTTTGCCTTTTACATTGCGTTGCCTTAATTCATTTCTTTTACAATATTTTTCATAAGGAATAAATCTTTTACCTCTTAAATAATGTAATGGTGCGGCCTCTTTCTTGCTATAGGATAATATATTAGGCTCAATTCCTAATTCATTACACACCGCAATCTCTAATAAATCTGATAAATGTCCTATCCCGCCATACTCATCCTGTTTTTTATTTTTAACCATATCAACTATTATTCTGTCCCCTTTAATTCCCTCTCTTCTGTAATTTTTTAAAGAATCATAGTATTTACTGCGTTTACAAACTTCTTTCGGGTAATATCTTAACTGAACATATCCTACATTTTCTCCGTCAAGCATAAAATCAAATGTAGCGCTATCATATTTATATTTCACAATATCGACTTCAACAGGAACTTTTTTAACTACATTTCCGTTTTCGTCTCTTACTTTTTTGTAAATTATTCCTTTATGTTTAGGAACGAGATCTTTTATATCCTTTTCCTGTTTTTTTTCTTTTCTGAATAATCCTGAAAAACTTACCGTATCCGTTTGAAGTTCGTTTTTCATACACAAAGGACGATTAACCGTGTTTTGCGTTTTGGGTTGAATAAAATTAAATTGTATTGAGCTTATATTCATTTTCGTCCTTTTTAGAATATCGGGTGTTCTTCAAGTTCTTTTTCAAGTTCTTTTATCATTTCTTTTGGCATATACATTAAAGGCGTATTTTTTAATTCGGAAGTATCAAACTTTTCTCCTTTTGGAGTATTTTCAACAATTTTTTTTATTGTTTCGTTCGGACTTTTTCCGTATACATCCATACTTTTTCTGTCATATCGGCTGAGATACTTTTTGTAAGGAACAAATCTTTTTCCTCTCATATAGTGCAAAGGGGCTGCACTTCTTGTACTTTGAGACACTATATTAGGTTCAATACCCAATTCTTTACAAACGGCAACTTCCAACAAATCTGCGAGATGTCCGAATCCGCAATATTCATTCCCGCAGTCATTTTTGAGATAATCAACTATAACTCTGTCTCCTGTGATTCCCTCATCTTTATAATTTCTGTATTTGCAATCCTTATCTTCTTTGCAATGCTCTTTTGAAACATAACTCAATTCAACAAAGCCTCTGTATTCCCCGTCAATTATAAAAGAAAACACATCCGATGATGTTTTTACAATATCAACTTCTGTCGGAATTTTTTTAATAACTTTGCCGTTTTCATCATAGACTTTTTTATAAACTATTCCTTTGTACTTAGGTTCTAATTTTTTTAATTTTTCTGTTCCGAAAAAATCGTCATCTGCTGAGGAACAGTCTTTATCCTTTTTATTTCCGCTGAAAGTGACAGTATCTTTTTGTAACGTATTATTTATACGCAAAGGTCGATTAACCGTGTTTTGCGGTTTGTTTTGAATAAAATTAAATTGTATCGGATTTATTCTCATTTTCGTCCTTTTTTAAAATATCGGGTGGTTTTCAAGTTCTTTTTCAAGTTTTTTTACCTGTTCTTTTGGCATATACATATATAAACAAGTTGCTTTTATAGGAGAAGTATCGAAATTTTCCCCTTTTGAAGTATTTTCGATAATTTCTCTTACAGTATCATTCGGATTTTTATCGTATAAATTGTGCTTTTTCATTTCTGAATCCGGACAATATTTTTCATAAGGAAAGAATCTTTTTCCTCTTAAATAATGTATCGGAGCAACATTATTAAAACTTAAAGATACAATGTTAGGCTCAATTCCTAATTCTTTGCAGGCTGCAACTTCTATCAAATCTGCAAGGTGTCCGATTCCTGCATATTCATCTTCGCAAAAGTTATGAATATACTTAACTTCTATTCTGCCGCCTTTAATTCCTTCTTCCTTAAAATCTTTGCATAACGTACGGTAAGGATCTTCTTTACAATCTTTCTCAGAATAGTACTTTAATTTAACATAACCTAAAAGTTGATCATCTTTTGTGATAAAAAATTCAGTTGGTTCAGTTTTAGGGTTTTCTTTTTTTACAATATCGACTTCTACCGGAACTTTATCAACAATTTTCCCGTTTTTATCCGTAACCTTTTTATAAATAATCCCTTTATGCTTCGGAACAAGATCATCTAAAGTCTTTTCAGGCTCTTCTGTCTTTTTTCCCCTAAATATATCCAAAACTCCTGAAAAACTTACAGTATCAGTAGTTAGTGTATTATTCAAAAGCAGCGTGCGATTAACCGTTTTTTGCGGTTTTGGTTGAATAAAATTAAACTGTACAGGATTTATTTTCATATCAATCCTTTTATTTAGAATATGGGGTTTTCTTCAAGTTCTTTTTCAAGTTTTTTTATCATATCTCTCGGCATATACATAACAAGATCATTATGTAATTTCGGCACTTTAAATTTTTCACCTTTGGGAGTTTCATCTATTATTTGTTTTATTATTTTATTTGGATTTTCACCTTCCAAAGACTGTAACTCTTTTTTATTAACATATTTTTCATACGGAACAAACCTTTTTCCTCTCAAGTAGTGCAGAGGTGCAGGTTCGTCAAGACTTTCAGATACGACATTCGGTTTAATTCCGAGTTCTTTACAGACCGCAACTTCTATCAAATCTGCCAAATGACCTATTCCGCAATATTTACCCTGTTCCTCATTAACAACATAATTTACTATAACTCTGTCGCCTCTGATTCCTTCGTCTTTATAATTTTTGAATATATAGCCTTTATCTTCTTTACAATGTTCCTTCGTAATATAACTCAATTCAACATGACCTATATTTTTATGACCGTCATAAAAATGAAATTCGTCAGGCTCTTCTTTTACAATACTTACTTTTACCGGAACTTTATTGATATTTCCGTCTTTATCTTTAACTTTTTTATAAATAGTACCTTTGTGTTTGGGTTTTAATTTTCCTAATTTGTCTATCCCGTAAAATTCGTTAAACCACGACGAAGAATGATCATTTGATATGTCAGCGCCAAAACTGACCGTATCACACTGAAGCCCGTTATTCATACGTAAAGGACTTGTCACCGTATTTTGGGGTTTATATTGAAAAAAGTTTAAACTTATAGGATTAATTTTCATTTTTTACCTGCTGATTTTTATAAACAACGTAAAAAAATAATTTGCTATTAAAAACAGGCCGTTTAATATAATTTTACAAAACACAAAAGAGATTCTTCGGTCGTTACACTCCCTCAGAATGACATAAAAACCTAAAACTAAATTACTCACTCCCCTTTTAATTTCGTCCAGCGGGTTTCAAATTCTTCAACGGCATCTGCCGCTTCTTCTTCCGTGTAATTGTACTTTGAAAGGCTTATCATTATTCTGCCCTCTGATACTTCCATCAGTCTTTTTTTGATTTTGTAAGGGTAAGTTTCATTTCCCTGCAAGCCGCCGTTATGAATTTCATTCACGATGTCGTCCGTATATTTTTGCATATATTCGGGAATTTTCGGGAATCTTTTTATATATTCAACAAGCGGCATGTTCTCTCTGTACCTGTTTCCGCTTGCCGTTGTCAAAAGGAAGTTTCCTATCGTATTCAGCCCGCCCATAGATGCCGGAACAATGTGTTCAATGGAGCCTGTTGATGCAATAAACAAACGCCTTGCAATTTCTGTTTGCTTTCTGCTTGAATATTTTACAACGAATGCATTTATGCTACTTTCTGAAGTCGGTAAAAATAATGCTTTGTTTTTAATATCGTTAAAAATTTCCCGCTCGTTCTTTTTGGGAATGATTTGTTCTAATGAAGCCAGGAAAGTTTTTCGTTTAAAAGTATCTCTTTTGCTGTCACTCAAAATTATTTGTCTGCATTTTGTGGTTTTTGCCCTGATTTCAAGCGCCGTCTGAGGCGAGAGTTTTCTTGTCAGATGATCAACACTGTCCAGAACTTCAAATTCTTCAAGTTTCAGTTTTGTAACGCAATTGTTTTTAATCATAGCCAGACAATTTTGCAGACTATCCTTTTCATTTAGCGCAGCAAAATCTCTGAACATTGCAAACATTGATTTTTCCGTCGGCAGCATAAAATTCTGGTACCCCGCCAAAAGCCTTACAAACTCTTCTGCGGTTTTACAAACGGCAAGTTCTTTTTCAAACTTTTTTATGGAATCGTTCGAGAGGATTTTTACTCCTCTATATGGGCATGTTATGTTTTTTAATTTTCTCAAAGGCTTGCCCGCAGAGGTTTTTCCCTCATAAGGAATATCATAATAATGTTTCAGATAATTCTCTGATGTTATCCTTTTTAAAACACTTCCCGCCATTAAAACTCCTCTTAATTTTATAATAGCAAATTGAAACGGCTCGGGCAAAATCAATAAAAAACTTAAAATTACAAATTACGTTATTAATAAAGAAAAACTACCCACCCCATCCCTCCCTAATTAGGGAGGGAGTAGTGCTTTAATTTTTTTATTAGCACTACGGGAGGGTAAAAATCATCAGTATTTAAAAAAATTAGCATAATTCAATAAACTTAAAATTTATCAATTAATACCTCACCCGAATTTCTAATACTCATAAATTCGCATTGAAATTCTTCCCTCTCCTTCGAGGAACGACCTGCGAGCAGAGGATGAAGCGACAGCGTATCCGTTTAATGCGAGCAGGTCAAGACAGAGGGTGCGGCAGCGGGTGTTGCGTAAGCAACATAGTCTGCCGAGGGTGAGGTGTTATTGTTTTAAAACTTATCGACAGTTTTTAAAACCTCAAAAATACCTTCAGCCTCTTTTAAGCTCATTCCTTTTTCACAATATGCCGAGTAATAATTTTTTGAATTGTGTACATTTAAAACGTAAATTTTATCCTCAGTTCCTCTTATCTGAGCAGGATACTCACTTTTTATTTTAATTTCCTTATTAACTGGGTAATCAATATAAACGCCCGATAACATATCGGTTTTATACTTGTTGCTTTTTCTTACAATAACATCTCTGAATTCGTCTAACGGATACCTGACTTCAAAAATACCGTCCATTGCTCTGACTGTATAATTTGAAAGCACAACCGGAAATTTAAATCCCGCATATTTTGCACCGCAATCCAAATCCATATTACATTCATGCCAGGGATTAGACATACCGACAAAATGCTGTTTGTCTTCGGTACAACCCGAAAACAAACAGCATAATGAAATTAAAAATAATGTTACAATTGATTTTCTCATAATTATTTATGTTCTAATTGTAACGTCTTTGTTGTTTTATCGCAAACATCAGACGGCCCGAAATACTGAATTGCACCAGGAATTAAGTATTCGTCATTTACTGCCCAGTCTTTTCTGTTCTTTTGAAGTTCTTTGAACGCAGGGCTGTCCATTTCAACTAACGCTTTCTTAATTACAGGTTTGTTCTTTCCGCTTCTCTTTTCCATATTGAATAACATGGTAATAGGAGTTCCGCCTGCAGTCCACTTATCTGCTTTTTTATCAAGATTTTTAACTGATGCCAAATAACCTGTTTTGCCTGAATTTATCAGGGCTGCGGCAGTTGTACCCAAAGAGTAGCAATAGTCAGCATCGAAGTTTGACGGGAATGCACATCTGCCTTCATATCCTACAAAGTGTGCCTGAGATGAGAATTTGCCGTTATATTTTCCTTCAGCCTTCATGTCTTTGAGCTTCTTATCTACCATCTGAATAATCAATTTTTCTGTATCAATTTTAGAAACCTGAACGTTTCCGTGAGAATCTCTGTCCATGAGCAACTGTCCCTGTATTGCTTCGGGAAGTGAATCAAATACCTTTAAGTCATCCTCGCCCAAGTTTTGTCTTGTAACTGAAATTTTATCCTTTGCTGAACCGTTTTGCATTACATCTTGTAAGTTCTCGTCTGCTGCAAGATCGTTAAGGTTTCCGATTAAAGTCTTCATTTCCGGGAAGAATTCAATTAAGCCTTCAGGAATTACGGCAACTCCGTAATTCTTACCTTCTTCCGCTCTTTTTGCAACAACACCTGCTGTGTAATCTACAACGTCATTTAAAGAAAGTTTCTTCTGTTCAACTTCTTCTGATAACAGAGTTACGTTCGGATGAGTTTGCAGAGCAACTTCTAATGCAACGTGTGATGCGCTTCTTCCCATAACCTTAACGAAGTGCCAGTATTTCTTTGCTGAAGCTGCATCTTTTTCAATGTTACCTACGATTTCCGAGTAAGTCTTTGTTGCGGTATCAAAACCGAAAGAAGTTTCGATTTGTTCATTCTTTAAGTCTCCGTCAATAGTTTTAGGACAGCCTACAACATTGATATTTTCGCCTTTTGCTTTTAACCATTCAGCCAAAACTGCGGCATTTGTGTTTGAATCGTCCCCGCCAACTATTGTTATTGCTTCAATTCCGTGTTTTTTGCAGTTATCTAAAACTTTTTCAAATTGCTCTTCTGTTTCTAATTTTGTTCTTCCTGAACCTATAACATCAAATCCGCCTGTATTTCTTATAGAATCAATTTTTTTATCGTCAAATTTAATATATTTATCGTCAACCAATCCTGACGGGCCGCCTAAAAATCCGTATAATTCAGATTTAGGATTAATCTTCTTTAATGAATCATACAAGCCTGTAATAACGTTGTGTCCGCCGGGAGCCTGTCCTCCTGATAAGATAATACCTACTTTTAACGGTTTGTTATCAGAATGTTCGTTTTTACCGACTTTAGCCGCTTTCTTAGAAGACATTTCTTCAAATTCTATAATCGGCTGACCGTATGTTTCAGGGAAAAGTCTCTGAATTTCTTTCTGATCTGAAACAGATTCTGTCTTTTTACCCTGTTTTACTTCAAAATTGTTTATTCCGTCACCTCTGAATACTTTCGGCAACTTTGGTTCATAGTGAACTCTTGCCTGCTGTAATTCTGATACATTATCGTGTTTGCCGCTGAAAGAAACATTTGTTCTTTCAAAAGTATCTGCCTGAATCGGATTAGACATAATTAAATTAGTGTTATTAACTCTTTTAGCAGTTACATAGTTGCTGTTAAAAGACTTTAACGTGTTCATTACAATATTCATATTCCCTCCTAAATCTCGTGAACAATGGTATTAAAAACACTAAAAATTTTTTTTGCCAAAAGCGTTTTAAATTGTTTACAAATTTTAACCAAATAAGAGTGGGGATAAAAAAATATAAAAAATCTCTTTGCTTGCAGACTAAAATATACCCTACATACTAAAGAAGATGGTACATTACATTTTGTCCACTACTTGCTAACTTAATCGCTCAATTCTTTCATTTTCGACAACAATTCTGCATATTCGGCTTGTGTTCTTTCATTGTAATGATTAGCATCCGTCATTTCAGAATCATAAAGATTAAAATTGTCATGATAAAATTCAACTATAGGAATACAAGCATTTACAAAATCTTTTACAAAATTTTTATCAAATATATCCGCACCCTCGTATGTCATAGCATCGACTTTAGCATAATCCTTGTTGCAGGCATCCGAAAAACGATCTTTATCAAATACAATTTGGTGCAAACGCTTTAGTCTTTCTATGGGAGTATCTTTGTGTTTCTTATGTAGCTCACCCAATATAAGATCTCCGGGGATGTATTTTTTTATAACTTTATTTGAATATGTAATCGTATCATAGCTTTCATCTGTATTAGTATCAACCGATAAAACTGATTCCGGAGGAAAACAATTTTGCATAACTCTCTGCGCTTTATTCATTATGTTATCGCACAGGTTATTAATTCTGTCAGAGAACTGCTTCGGATATGTATCTAAGCAATCACCTCTTAGAGTATCTACATATTCAACGAACTCAGGGGAAACCGTTCCCTTAAATTGAGGACTGTTGCTCTTTTTATTTAGTCCGATATTATTGCGGATACTTGCTATTTGGGAAATGTACATAAATATTTCTCCTGCTAATTTAAAACTTTAGTACTTTATACAAAACCCATAAAAATATTTTTTGCTAAGGGTAAATAAAATTTTTACAAAATTAGTTTGTTTTGTTGACTTAGTATAGCCAACCTATATACTCTTTGTCATGCTGAACTTGTTTCAGCATCTGACGAACTACACAAATAACACAGAGGTATTACAAAATTCCGTATTTCTTTTTAATTCCGGTGATTATCTCATAAGATTTCATAACCTGAGATTTTAAAAATTCACTTCTTTCTACAATCTTTAATAAGTCTTCTATCATTGAAAGCGTATTATCGTCAGAGTTTCTGAAGATAAACATATTAACTCCGGCATCAATTCCCACAATACACGCTTCCAAAGGTGATATGCCCGAAATCCCGCCCATAACCATGTCATCGGTTATAACTATGCCATCATAATTCAGATTTTTTCTTAAGTAATTTATTACATTTTTGCTTATTGATGCGGGGATAATTTTATTCCTGTCAAAACAAGGACAATACATGTGTGCAACCATAACCATTTCCGCATCATTTATATTTTCCGCAAAAGGTTTTATATGGGTTTTCTCTGCCTCACTCAGTGAAAAATTATATACAGGCATTTCAACGTGACTGTCTTTATCAGTATCACCATGTCCGGGGAAATGTTTAAGACACGGAACAATCCCGTTTTTTCTGTAAACATCAGATACTATTTTTACCCCTTTTATTACATCTTCTGTCTTGTCCGAAAATGCCCTTTCACCGATTATCGGATTGTTTGGGTTTGTGTTTACATCGACACAGGGCGCAAAATTAAGATTTATCCCGTATGATTTTAGTTCGTCAGAAATTTTTTGAGTCTGTTCCTTTAAAAATTCCTCACCTTTTTCATAGGCAAATTTTGCGGATAAATAAGGCGGATGTATGTTTTTGGTTCTTTCAACCCTGCCGCCTTCCTGATCAATTGACATAAAAGGAGGTATTAAAGCCTTTTTATTTAAACTTTTTATTAATTCAGCAAACTGCTCTTTTGTATCAATATCTTTCTGAAAAAATATAACCCCTCCAAGCCCTTTATTTAAAGCTAAATCAAGGTTTCCCGTTCCCAATATAAACATTTGATACAAATACTTTTCCATAAAATAATCATACATTTGATTGATGTAAAAAATCAATTATTTGATATATTAAATTCGGGGAAGAGGATTTCGTATAATGAAAAAGTTATTAATATTAGTACTTATAGGAGTATTTATTTCATCAGCATTTGGCATTAAAGCACAAGCTGCAAAAAAAGGCGGAAAGAGCAAAGTTTCAACGGAAGAAATACAAAAAATGTCAGATACCGTTGATAATTTGACGAAAAAAGTTTACGGCAGAGCGTTACTCTCACCGCAGGATAACGAAAACTTAATAGGAATTAAAATAAAACTTGATAATCAAATGCTTGCTACCCCTGATGCCGTAATGGCTCCTCTTTACTATAAAGCAGGCATGTTATACAAAATAAGAGATATGCAGTCTGAAGCAATTGACTGTTTTCAGACAGTTTTGGAAAACTTCGGAGATACAGCTTTAGCCCCAAAAGCAAGAGCAGCACTCAAAGATATGGGTGTTGACGTAAAAGATCCTGAAGTTAAATTAACTGAAGCAGCTGTTGAAGAAGAATAAAAAATAAGAAATACTGATTAGCCTGTGTTTCCGATAAAAAAACACAATGCCTCTTTTAAAATTTAATTAAAAGGAGGTTTGATATGAATGCAATAAGAATAACAAGTTACGCCTTAGTTATTATAGGAGCCCTGAACTGGGGGCTTATCGGGTTGTTCGGCTTTGATTTGGTTGCTGCAGTATTTGGGGAAATGAGTCTTATATCAAGAGTCGTTTATACACTTGTAGGTGTATCTGCTATCATTTCACTGCTGACATTTTTTAAAGAACCCTAAGCCCTAAAATATAACCAAAAATTATGCCGAGCATCTTTGCTCGGCGGTTGGTTATATGAAAAACATGCTCTTGGCATGATGATTATTCAGTTTTAATAAATGTATTTTGTACAATTAATATCTTCACTTCTTTATAAACATGTAAATTTTATTTTTTGCTACCTTTGATTATAAATGTTAACTTTTGTAAATATCAATTTTTTTAAAACCGAAAAAGCATTAAAAATAATTCTCATTTTAAATTTATACTTATACTTGGGAATTGTTAAAGATTAGTTTTTTGGAGTTTTATTATGACGAGGAGTGAAAAGATTGCCGTAAAAGAAAAAAACGAAATTTTTTGGCAGAATTTATACATTATCGAAAGCCTGATTAATATACTGAAAGACGGCTGCAACAATTTGGAATTTAATTCCGTTTATTATAACGACTGCAAAGATTACAGATTTAAACTAAGCGAAGAAAGAAATAACTGTATAAATACGTTATCTGTCGTTCTTGAAAAACTTGAAAATATAAAAAGTTACCACGAAGATTAAGATAAAATAAGAAACGCCTTTTAATTTTAAAGACTCTTTTATTGTATAATTATTTTATGAGCATTTATTTTTATTATGGGGATGAAGATTATCTGATAGAGCAGGAAATTTTAAAATTCAGAAGCAAACTGGATAAAGAATTTTCTGATATGAATTTCAGAAAATATGATAACTTGAATTTTTCCGACTTTATTTCCGTTTTGAGAACAATTCCGATGATGTTCGGAAATATGCTGATTGTAATAGATTGTCTTGATTATCTGTCAAAAGACTTTGAAAAATCACAAATTGAAGAAATAAAATCAGCATTAGACAGTAACGACAGCAGTGTAGATATAATTTTAACCGCAATTTTACCAAGAGACGGAGAGAAAAAATTAAAGACAAAAAGCGATATTTTTCAGCTTTTCAAAAACTACAATTCCTGCGAATTTCAGGCTATAAGAACCTATAAAGTAAAAGAACTTTCCGCAATAATAAAAAAAATGGCGGCAGATAAAAATGTCTCTATAAAACAGGATGCCTGTGAAGTTCTTATCGAACAACTGGGAAATAACCTTCGAGATTATAATGAAGAACTAAATAAACTTGCAATTACAATACATCCCCGAACAGAAATCACTTTGAACGATATTAAAGATAATTGTTTTACAAATGAAGATTTATTTAATTTAACAGAGTATTTACTAAAAGGTGACAGAGGAAAAGCCGTAACCGAATACAGAAACCTTATTACAAAAAAATATCCTTTGGAGATTTTATCTGCATTACAGACAATGATTCGAAAATGGATTATCACAAAATTAAAATCAAAAACGTTATCACCTTTAGAAATATCCAAAATCACAAAACAAAACGAATACGTTGTAAAACTTGCTATGCAAAAACTTCAAAAAGTTCCGATGAAAGATTTGGTAAATTTAAAACAAAATCTTTTTGACGCTGAATATAAAATTAAGAATGCAAAATCACTAAACATTGAGGAGGAAATAGAATATGCACTTCTCAAATGATTTTCCTTTTTTATATGATTACTTTAATTCAGCAATAAAAAAAGGCACTGTTCCGAACAGCATTTTATTTTTCGGGAAAGATTTTAATGCACAGTATGAAATCGCACTTGAAATAGCACGCAGACTCAACTGTAAAACTGACGGCAGCGAAAACTGTGAATGTCTGAACTGCAAATGGATAAAAGAGGGTACTCATCCTGCGATTTTAACAATATCCAGAAAAGATAACAAACCTGCTGATGATGAATCAAAGACTGTAATTTCAGTCAAACAGGCAAACCTTATAAAATCAAATCTTTCAACAACCTCTGAATTTCACAGAGTATTTATACTTTGTGACAGAGATAATGACGGGAATATTGCTCCCGTTAACAGGCTGAATTTTCAGGAAGAAGCCTCAAACGCACTGCTGAAAATTACAGAGGAAGGCAAAAACGTTACTTTTATTTTTATAACCGAAAACAAAGAAGATGTTTTGCAAACCATATTATCAAGATCTCAGGCATTTTTTGTTCCGTCAAAAAGCGATTATGATTATAATTTCAGTATTATTGACGGAGTTTTCACTAATTACCGAAACATTTTAAGAGCAGATGCCTTTGATACTGCCGAACAACTACAAAATTTATCCCAAAAACACTCGGATTTGGAAATCATAAACTCCATACAAAATTACATTTTGTTTTGCCTGAAATCAAACCCGAACGACAGAACATACATAAAAGACCTTGAAGTTACGGAAGATGCAAAAAATCAGCTGAGATTAGGAATAAATTCCGCAGGCATTTATGAAAACATTTGTCTTAAATTAATAAAATAAATACTTTGTCTTTTTCCTTGTGTTATAATTTATTTATTGATAAGGAGAGAGCATGGAAAGTATTTTAACAAAGAGTGCCGTTGAACAAAGCAAGGCAATTTTAAATAAAGAAATAACCGCGGAAGAATTAACTGCCGCTTCGATAAAAAGAATTAAAGAAACCGATGAAAAAATAGGAGCTTTTAATTCTCTGACTGAAGAAACAGCAATGGAAACCGCAAAAAAAGCTGACGAAAAACTTGCAAAAGGGGAAACATTGCCGTTACTTGCAGGTGTACCTTTGGCATTGAAAGACAATATGAACCTTACAGGCTCAAAAACAACGGCTTCAAGTAAAATCCTTGAAAACTTTGTTTCTCCTTACAATGCAACGGTTACCGAAAAACTTTTGAATAACCTTATACCGATAGTAGGAAAAGCAAACTTAGACGAATTTGCAATGGGTTCTTCAAATGAAAATTCGGCATTCAAAAAAGTTCATAACCCATGGAATTTAAACAAAGTTCCCGGAGGCTCTTCCGGTGGTTCTGCAGCTGCAGTTGCATCAGGACAGACTGCACTTTCACTCGGTTCTGATACCGGCGGAAGTATAAGACTTCCTGCAAGTTTCTGCGGTATTGTCGGGATGAAACCAACCTACGGTCGTGTTTCAAGATACGGTTTAATAGCATTCGCTTCCTCATTAGACCAGATTGGCCCTTTTGCAAGAACTGTTGAAGATGCAGCCGCACTTCTGGAAGTAATCTCAGGTTATGATTACCACGATTCAACTTCTTTAAACTTACCTGTTGAAAAATATACAGAAAGTTTAAACAACGACATAAAAGGCTTAAAAATCGGTGTAATCAAAGAATTATACGATGAAGGAATTTCTCCTGACGTATTAAAAGCAGTTAATAACGCTATTGAAACATATAAGTCCCTTGGGGCTGAAATAAAAATGATTTCATTAAAGAATTTAAAATACTCTATCGGAGTTTATTATATTCTTGCAACAGCAGAATGCAGTTCAAATTTAGCAAGATTTGACGGTGTAAGATACGGACATCGTTCACAAAATCCGAAAAACTTAATGGAATTGTACTGCAAATCAAGAGCAGAAGGTTTCGGTCCTGAAGTTAAAAGAAGAATAATGCTCGGAACTTATGCATTGAGTTCAGGTTATTACGATGCTTATTATAAAAAAGCCCAGCAGATGAGAAAATTAGTTTACAACGATTTCTTAGAAGCATTCAAAGAAGTTGATGTACTTATTTCTCCAACCTGTCCGAATACGGCATTTGATATCGGTTCAAAAACTGAAGATCCGCTTGAAATGTACCTGACAGATATCGGAACAATTACAGCAAATCTTGCAGGAATCCCAGGAATAAGCATTCCTGCAGGTTATGACAGCGATAACATGCCTGTCGGACTTCAGATACTTGCACCTCAGCTTCAGGAAGCAAGACTTCTGAATGTTGCACATCAGTTTGAAAAACAACACGATTATGCAAATAAAATTCCAATGATTTAAGTATGGATATTTAATTTGCTAAATAATAAAATATAATTAAGATGAAAAAACTGAAAATATTACTAATTTTATTATTCATTTTCGGCTTAAGTAATGCATGTTTTTCGGAGGAGGATGCAGTATTAAGCGGTTATGTCGTGTTCGATGACAACACACAAAATGTTGTCTATCTTAATGACACAATAGACAAACCCACTTTAAATCTTAATGATCAAAACGGAATACGCGCCATTAAAGCAGTTAAAAAAAACAAAAACGAACTAATAAACACAAAAAGCGTTTTTTCAAGCCAGTTAAATATACCTGAATATAAAAAAATTGCTCCGAGATTATTTTCACAAATTGAAAAAAATGATTTCTTCTCATACGGAACAACTTTTGGTTCTGATGTAGATAATACTTCCGCCCAGTTAGAATATCTTGCAAATGTTTATACGAGAGTAGAATCAAAACACCTCGCTTTTACAACAACCTATGCAACTTCTCTGGGAAACTTTGGCGCAAGTGATTTAAGCAGAAGTTTTATCCTTTCACCCGAAATAAAACTGACAAGGCATTTATCTGTTTTGGATAATTTTCAGGTTTACATGGGCCGACAAAAAAAGAAAAACGAATTTGTATTAAGATACAGACCTGAATTCAGACATCATGAAGATATGTTACAAATGGATTTGGGTGCCGGACAAAATTATTACGATAACGGTAATACTTCTTCGTTTTTTAAATTTTCCACTAATTTCAGGTTGTAATAAAAGCAGAATTTATAATATAATTGGGTATGATAAAAAAGAAGAGATTTAATAACAACATAAAAATAAAACAAAAGACGCAGAACGCAAAAGATTCTTTGTTGGGAAAATTAAAAAAGAAAAAAGAAAACCAACAATATAAAATAGGAGTTTACTATTCATTTTTAACCTTTGTTTTGCTTGTGTTCTTAATACAGATTTTTGTAAGCACCATCTGCAACATTACAAAAACAATTTCTTACAAATCTAAAATAACAACAATTACAAAAACTTTAGATGAAGTAAAAAATCAAAACAGATTATTAAACGAGGAATACAGAAATCTGTCATCAAATCAGGATATAGAATACGAAGCAATGGTTCGTAATCAGTTAAAACTTTCTGCTCCGGATGAAGTCCTTGTAATAATAAATTCAAAACAAGAACAGGAAAAAGAACAGGAAGTTAAAAATAAAAAAACGGAGAAAAAATAATGGATCAGCAAATGATAATTGAAGCTTTTGATTTAAAATCAAAAGGATACTATAAACAGGCAATAGAACTTTTATACAAAGTTCTTGCAGAAGAAGAAAATAATACTGAAGTCCTGTCTGAAATATCTACACTTTATTTTTTGCTGAACAATTATGAACGTTCTTCTTATTACGCTGAAAAAGTTTTAGAAACAGAAGAAAACAATATAGTCTGCCTTACAAACTTATGCAAAATAAATTACAGAACTGATAAACTTGAACAGGCAAAAGAACTTGCTGAAAAAATATACAGTTTGGAAAAAAATCAGGAAAACCTGATGCTACTGCTTGAAATTTTAAATAAAATGGGCAAATACGAAGAAGTAACAAAATACGAAAATGAAGCAGAAACTGAAAATACCGTTTTTGAAGTAGCTTCCGCTAAATACCATTTAAACAATAATATTAAAGATATTCTGGATAAAATTTTTAGTATAAGACCTGATTTTTCAAAGGCTCTGTTTTTGGCGGGAAATTATTACTACGATAAAAAAGATTATGACTCTGCAAAAAAGGTGTTTTTGAATTTAATCGAACAGGATAAAACCTTCTCTGATGCCTATAACAAACTCGGACTTATTTACCTTGACAATATGGAACTTGATAAAGCCGAAGAATGTTTTCTTGAGGCATTAAAACTCGATAATGTATCGGGTATCTTCAATTACAATTTAGGACAAACCTATTTTCTTAAAGGCTGGCTTGAAGAGGCAAAGAAATATTTTACAAAAGCAATTTATATAGAGCCCGAAAATGACGAGTACAGATATTCATTGGCATATTTATACTACAGAAAAGGCGATCTGGAAAAGGCAGAAAGCGAGTTAAACAAAAACTATCTCCCTGCAGACATTCTTTTATACAAAATAAAAGCGCAACAGGGTGATTTTGCCTCCGCCAAAAACGGACTTGAAAACTTACTAAAAATTTATCCGAATAACGAACTTTTATGTTCATCTCTTGCAAACGTTTATTTCAACTTAGATATGTTCAGACAGGCTAAAAAACTGCTTGTTGATTTAATATCAAAAAATCCTGATATGAAAGATGCACATAAATTGTTATGCGAAATTTTAATCAAAATAAACGATCTTGACGATGCCGAAAAGTACATAAAAAGTTTTGCAGAAATGTATCCTAAGTACATTTCGTCTTACGTTTTAATGGCTAAATTAAACTATGCCAAAAAAGATTATGATGAAGTTTATGAAATCGCACAAAAAATAATAGAACTTGATTCAAATTGTGCTGACGGTTATTATTACAATGCTTTGGCACTTTTTGAACAGAGAGATATTGATTTTGCTATAGAAAGTCTTAAAAAAGCAATTTCACTTGACGTAAATAATGCCGATTTGTATGTAAAAATGGGTGAATTTTATCAGGCAACAGGACAGCTTGAAAATGCTCTTGCCTATATTACGGAGGCATCAGAAATTGACGACAGCGAAAAAAACCGTGAATTATACAAAAATATGATATCCTTAATCCGCAATAAAAAATAGTTAAATTTTTATGTTTATTGTATATTAAGGTTATAAATAAAAATAAAGAGGTGTTTTATGAATTTGCTTTTAATCAAACAAATATCCATTTTAAGTGCGTTAGCAGGTGCGGCAGTAGGAATTATAGGAATGATCCCTTTTATCGGAGGAATTGCTTTTCTTTTAATGTTTTTGGCACTTGCTGCTTTTGTTTTAGTCTTTATGAAACAAAAAAATATGATAGGAATCCTTGATTATAAAGAATCTGCAATTTATGGTGCAATATCAGGTTTTGTTTCATTTATCGCTTTTTCTGTAGTTTATATTCCGGTAAGCAGTTTGATTGGACTAATTTTTAAAACGGTTTCTTTCGGAATTTTGAGAAGTTTCTTTACATCATTTATAAGTTTTGTCGTAATGATTATGCTTGTCTTCTTTATTGCAATTTTAGCTGCATTAATGAACGCTTTTGCAGGAGTTGTTACTGCTTACGTTTATGAAATTTTATCAGGCTTTAAGAAACAGGAAAACGAAAATATAGATTTTGAAATCAGATAGGTATAAAAATGAGATTTAATTCAAAAATTAAGACAATTCAATGGATTGATAACTATTCAAGAATAATTGACCAAACTATTATCCCGTATGAATTTAAATACCTTGATATAACATCAGGCGACGAGATGGTTAACGCAATTAAAACAATGATTGTAAGAGGTGCACCGGCTATCGGTATTGCAGGCGCACACGCTATTGTTTTATATGCACAGGAACTTGAAAAAACATACACTGACCTAAACGAATTTGCTCAGGAACTGATTAAAAAAGCAGACTACGTAAATGAAGCAAGACCGACTGCCGTAAATCTTATGTGGGCAGTAAAAAAACAAAAAGAAGTTATCAATAACGGAGTAAACAACAATTTATCAATACACGAATTAATAAATAATTTGAAAGAAAACGGAATAAAACTTGAAAACGAAGACGTTGAAATAAATAAAAAAATAGGTGATTACGGAGCGGAAATTGTTCCGAAAGGTGCAACAATTTTAACTCACTGTAATGCGGGCGCGTTAGCAACCGTAGGGTACGGAACGGCACTCGGCGTTGTACGTTCGGCTTACGCTAACGACAACACAATTCAGGTTTTTGCGGACGAAACACGCCCGAGACAACAGGGTGCAAGGCTTACAACTTTTGAACTTGTAACTGACGGAATCCCTGTTACTCTGATTACTGACGGTATGTGCTCATACTTTATGAAACAGGGCAAAATCGATTTGGTAATAACAGGCGCTGACAGAATTGCAGCAAACGGGGATTCCGCAAACAAAATCGGAACTTATACCGTTGCAATTGCCGCAAAATACCACAATGTTCCGTTCTACATTGCAGCACCTTTGTCAACCATCGACACCTCAATAAAAACAGGTGACGAAATTGTAATCGAAGAACGTTCGCACGAAGAAGTTACACACATAAACGGCAAAAACATCTGCATTGACGGCGTAAACATAATTAACCCCGGATTCGATGTAACTCCTCATGAATTAATTGCCGGAATTATTACAGAAAAAGGCATTTTAAGACCTGATTACAAAACATCTATTGCAGAAGCATTTGCCTAAATGTTAATTATTAACAAATGTTAATATTACTTACCTCTAAAAGGCAATTTTTTCTTTAGTATATACTTTATATATACATAGGAAATAATTGAGGAACATTATGTCAGTAAAAACGACGTCTGAGGCCGTCTCTAAAAAGGCTATCTTAGAGAAATTTACAACAGAATTAAAAAACAAAGATGAAAAATCTGCTAAAGCAACCATATTTGAAATGGCTGAAGATTTGAAAGAAAAGACAGGCGATTGCTCTGTAATGGAAAATATAGCAAAAGATTTGGAAGATGCTATTGCCAGAAAAAGAGGTGAACTCGAACAAATCAGAGCTGTCGGAAATGAATTAAATCATACTTATACTGAAAGATATGATGACTACAGAATCGCTGACTATGCTTTAAAAGATTTACCAATGGGCGATGAAAACTATAGAAAAGCTGAAGAACACAGAGATGTTACATATAAAGCAATGCGTTCATCAAGAAGTGAAGTTGTAAGCAACAGCAACAGCGAATATTCAAAAAGTATGGATATATTTATGGACGTGTTTGACTTAGGAAAAGTAAAACGCTTTATTGATTACTTTAAAATGGCTATAAGAGCTATTTGGTCCCGTTAATTTAAACGTCAAATATATCTGTAAATTCTGACTTACAAACGTCATAAACGCCTTTATCGGTGATTTTTAAACTTGGGATAACTGATAAAGACATAAATGCAGCCGTCATAAACGGATCTTCAAGCGGACATCCTATTTCTTTTACTGCCTCTTTAAGTTTCTGACATTCGTTAAGAACATCTTCAAAATTTTCTTCTGACATCAGTCCTGCTACCGGAAGAGGTAATTTTGCAAGCACTTTTCCGTTATTTACAACAACTTTTCCTCCTTGAGATTTCACAAGTTCAATTGCTGCAGTGTACATATCTTCATCGTTTGTTCCAATAATAACCATATTATGAGAATCGTGGGCAACTGTTGATGCAATAGCACCTGATTTCAAGCCGAAACCTTTTACAAAGCCTTTCCCGATATTTCCGCTTGCTTTATGACGCTCTATTACAACAATTTTTAAAACATCGCTGTCTAAATTACTTTCAGCAAAACCATCAACAACTTTAATATTTTCAACAACGGAATTTGTCAAAAGTGAAGACGGAGTTATTTCAATAACTTTTGCCTTGTCATTCTTTGCAGGGATTTTGAAATCTTCATGTTCTATCCATTTTACGTTAACAGAACCTCTTAATTTCGGAGTGTCGTTTGTTTCATAAATCGCAGTTAAAATACCGTTCCTTGCAACAATTTCACCACTTTTGAATACCAAAGTCGGTTTAAATTCTTTTAAGTCTTCAAAAATCAAAATGTGAGCTCTGTATCCGGGAGCAATTGCTCCTAAGTCAGACAAACCGAAGTATTGTGCCGTATTTATGGTAGCGGCTTTTATTGCGGTAACAGGATCAACTCCTTCCTCAACGCAAGTTTTTACCATAGCATTGATATGACCTTTTAAATCGGTCGGATGTCTGTCATCAGTTACAAACATACATCTGCTCGTATTTTTCCCTTTTAAAACAGGAATAAGCGGTTTTAAATCTTTAGCTGCAGAACCTTCTCTAATCATAAGGTGCATTCCCAAACTAAGTTTTTCTTCTGCCTCTTGAGCATTTGTACATTCGTGGTCCGACATTACACCCGCTGCAATATATCCGCATAAATCTTTTCCGGAAAGTCCCGGAGCATGACCATCAATTTTTTTATGATGTGACAAACCTAATTTTATCTTACTCATGGTATCTGTATTACAACTCAAAACACCGGGGAAATTCATCATTTCAGCAATCCCCAAAATTTCGGGAGAGTCTATTAACAATGATAAGTCATAATCTTTCAGTTCAAAACCTGAAGTTTCGGAATCTGTCGCAGGAACACAGGACGGGAGCATCATATAAACATCGAGCGGAAGATTTTTACATGCTTCTCTCATAAAACTAATACCGTGCAAGCCGAAAACATTTGATATTTCGTGAGGATCCGCCATAACAGTAACCGTACCTTCCGGAACAACCGCTTTTGCAAATTCTTTCGGCAGGCACATTGAACTTTCTATATGCACATGCCCGTCAATAAATGCAGGAGTAGCATAAGCGCCATTAACGTCAATTTCTCTCTGCCCGTGGTAGTTTTCACCGACACCTACAATTCTGTTTTCCACAATTGCAATATCTGCTTTTTGAATTTTATCCGTAAAAACATTCACGATATTTGCATTTTTTATGACTAAATCTGCCTTTTCTTCGCCTTTGGCAACCCTTATCATCTTTTCTGTTTTCATACTTTTCTCCTGCTGAATTTTTATATTTTTAGTATTCTAACATATATCTATAAAAAATTATATAAATTATTTGTCGTAATTATTTGTGTTATACTTTGATATACAGAATACAAAGGAGAGAAAAAGATGGAACAATTTTTGGCAAAATATCACGAAATCGGAGAGTTAATAAAAGCATTCCACTGCGGATTTTTTATTTTGATGGTACTTAACATAGTTATATTATTTGGGATTATAAAAGTTTTAAAAATAGTCTGCAAAAAGATGTACCATAATATTTTAAAAACAGATCCGTCATCACCGTTATTGGGATTTATACCGCTTTTAAACAAAACATTGGATGTAATTGCAATCTTCTTTATTGTCGCATCGTTCTTACAAAGTTACGGATACTCAATGTCTTCAATAATCGCAGGTTTCGGAATTACAGGTTTGGCAGTCGGTTTTGCGGCTCAGGAAACCATCGCTGACGTTTTCGGAAGTATTTCAATTATGGTAGACAGAGTCTATAAACTTGGCGATTATATAAGAGTAAATAATCATGAAGGTAACGTCGAAGATATAAATTTACGGTCAACAAAAATCAGATGTCTTAACAATGTTTTGGTTGTTATACCAAACCACGCTATGGCAAATGCCGTTATCGAAAATATATCAAAAGCCGAAAACAGATTAATTGATGTTTCTTTTGGTGTTGTATACGGAACTACTCCCGAACAAATCGAAAGAGCAAAACAGATAATTTCGGAAGTTGCTGACGGAAGCAGAATTATAAAAGGATATAAAATTTTTGTCAGCGAATTAGCAGCATATTCGGTTAATATAAGATTTTTTGGTTACGCAGCAACAGGCGCATTTTTTGAAATGCAGGAAATAAAAGGAAAATTCCTTGAAGATATTTACAGAAGATTTGGCGAAGAAAACATAAGCTTTGCTTATCCGTCACAATCTCTTTATATCGAAAAACAGTAAAATTAGTTGGTTGAAAATAAGTTAATGAACAAAAAATTTATAAGCAAAAAAAGAAAACAAAGACGTGAAAAGGCACCATTAGTTGATGCTTTGGAACAGTTTGCAAAACATCCGTCATATCAGTTTCATATTCCGGGACACACAGGAGGCAAATTCACCTCTAAGAAATTTAAAAACCTTATGGGAAAAGCCCTGACAATAGATACGACCGACGAATTTGACGGTTTGGGAACACTACATCCCGCAACAGGGCCTATAAGAAAAGCTGAACTTTCGGCGGCAAGAGCCTTTGGCGCTGGAAGAACACTGTTTTTAGTAAACGGCTCGACTGCGGGAAACCTTGCAGTCGCTATGGGAATGACAAAAAAGGGACAAAAAGTAATTGTTAACAGAAACTGTCACAGATCAATTCTGACAGGGCTTATAATCTCAGGAGCTGAAGTGCTTTGGGCAATTCCCGAAACTTTAAGTGATTGGGGTATCTGGGGTGAAATAACTCCGCAACAGATAGAAAAAATGCTTAAAGAAAACAATGACGTTGCACTTGTCTGGATTACAAATCCGACTTACGAGGGCGTTGTTTCAGACATAAAATCAATTGCTGAAGTCTGCAAAAAATACAATGTTCCGCTCGTTGTCGACGAGGCTCACGGCTGCTTATGGAAATTCTGTGACGAATTACCTATGTCAGCACTCGATGCGGGCGCTGATATTGTAATAAATTCTCTGCATAAAACAGGCGGAAGTATGAGCCAAAGTTCTATGCTCCATATTTCAAAGAACTCAAAATTCAATGCAGATGCAATAGAAAAAGCTTTAAAACTTGTACACACAACAAGTCCTTCAATGCTTCTTATGGCAAGCCTCGATGCCGCAAGAGCAAACCTTGAATCAGATAGCGGAAAAGCGCAGATAAAAATGGCAGTCGATAACGCAAAGTATTTGAGAAAACATATTGACGGAATGAAGAAAATTTCTCACCTTATATCAACAAGCGAAAAATTTAAAACCGATGTTACCAAAGTATTTATAAAAGCAGACGGGCTGACGGGAACTCAGTTGGAAAAAATTCTTGAAACTGATTTTAAAATCGAGGTTGAATCCTCGTCAGACATAGGAATACTTATTCTATGTAACCCCGGAAACACCAAAAACGATATTAAATATCTCATAAAGGCATTGAGCAAAATTGATAAAACCGATTATTCAAAAATATATAAGCCCGAAAGAAGAAAACATATGCCTCTGTGTATTCCGATTACAGAAATGAGCATGAGAAATGCTTACTATTCCGAGAAAGAAAACATAAAAACAAGAGATGCAATAGGAAGAATTTGTGCGGAAGTAATTGCCGAATGTCCTCCGGGAATATCAATCCTGTTGCCCGGGGAAGTAATCAGAGAAGAACATTTGCCGTATCTGTTTAATTACAAAACCCTCGACGTTGTAAAATAAAAATATTTAAATAAAGAGTGGCGATGAAACAAGTTTCATCGCCACTCTCATATATTTAAACCTTACTGTTCAATTATGTAATTTAACAGAGTTCTTACGCCTGCACCTGTTGCACCCGCAATAAATTCTTTTTGCGGTTTTTCCAAAAATGCAGTTCCTGCAATATCCAAATGAGCCCATTTAGTTTCGGGAGTAACAAATTTTTCAAGGAATTTACCTGCAGTAGATGCACCACCCCAGCGTGAGCCTGTGTTTTTCATATCTGCAATATCAGATTTTAATGAATCAAAGTAATCATCAAACATCGGTAATTCCCAATATGTTTCACCGTTTTCTTTACCTGTTTTGATTACATTTTTAACTAATTCATCGTTGTTACCCATAATACCTGATGCGTGAGTACCAAGAGCAACCATACAAGCACCTGTCAGAGTTGCAAGGTCAATAACTTCATCAACTTTTAATTCGCACGCATAACAAAGAGCGTCTGCAAGAGTTAATCTTCCTTCAGCATCCGTATTATCGACTTCAATTGTTTTTCCGTTCTTCGCAGTCAAAATATCGCCGGGTTTATAAGAACTTCCGCTCGGCATATTTTCGCAAGCGGCAATTAATCCGTGTACTTCGATATTTGGATTAAATTCTTTTATAACGCTCATAACACCCAAAATACAAGCAGCACCTGACATATCGTCTTTCATTGTAAGCATTGATGAAGCTGGTTTTAAATCCAAACCGCCGCTATCGAAAGTAATACCTTTACCTATTATTGCAATTCTCTTTTTCGGATTATTGCAGGTGTATTTCATATGAATAAATTTGGGTTCTCTTGTACTTCCCTGACCTACCGCAAGGAAAGCACCCATTCCCATTTGTTCACATTCTTCTTTTGAATATATTTTTGTTTCTAAGCCCAAATCACACGCAGTTGCCGCAAGTTCAGCAGGAGTTGCAAACTGGGCGGGTTCATTTGCAAGATTTCTTGCAAAATTCATAGCGGAAACAATTTTTATTCCTTTGTTTACTTCGTTTTCGTTTGCTGCAACATAAACTTCTTTAATATGAGTTGTTTTCTTTTCTGATTTGTATTTATCAAAAACATAATCAGCAATCATAGTCCCATATACAAACTGTTTTGAATAATCAAAGCCGATATTTTCAAGCAAAAACGCAACCTTTTCTGCCTTTATAGACATTGCTTTTTTAGTTGCTTTTGCAACTGCTTCTCTCAACTTATCTGTATTAAGTTCTTCTTTCTTACCCAATCCCAAAACAAGAACTTTTCTTGCGGGAAGTTTTCCGAAAGTCTGAATAAGATAAGTTTCTCCGAACTTTCCTTCAAATTTATCTTTTTCTATAACGTACTCATTAACGAAATCAGAAAATGTTTTTTCTTTTTCAAACATTCCCGCTACAAGTACGTCACACTCAATGTTTTTCACATCAGAAACAATTTTTATTTCCATAAAGCACCTCTTTCTGTCAAAAAAATTATACCATATATCGGGGGTAAATAAATAGCATTTTTATAATCTGATACTATAAAAAAATTATTCTAAACTATTATAAACAGATGATAAAAAATTTATAAATTATGCTACAATATAATAAGAGAGGGAATATATAATGAAACGTTTTATAATTTTATTATCGATAATATTTTTAGGGTCTAATTTTAATTGCATAAATGCGGCAGCGCCAGTTGCTACACCGGAAAAAGCACCCGTAAAACAGGAACAGAAAGTTGTTACAAAACCTGCTGATAATGAAGTAATTAAAGTCAATTCTTTGGAATTAGTTAAATTTCCAAACCGATATTTAGATAAAAACATAACTATGAATTGCAGATTTGATAAATTTTCAACTCTCGGTTTAGACTATAAACCGACACATAAAAGTTCAGAAGATTTTATATCATTTCTGATTAAAAGAGACGATACACTTAACGATATTCCGCTATCGGAATTAAAGATATTTTTAGACAAAAAGACCGCCGAAAAGTTTATAAACCTGAAATCAGGTGATGATATTACCGTTACAGGCAAAGTATTTTCTACTGCATTGGGTGATCCCTGGGTAGAAGTAACAAAACTTGAAAAGGTTGAAAAGAAATAAAATTTATAATTCGGAGATAATTTATGGAAAATAAGAAGGAAGTATGTTTAACGATACACGGGCACTTTTATCAGCCCCCAAGAGAAAATCCATGGCTTGAAGCAATAGAATTACAGGATTCAGCCCTGCCTTTTCACGACTGGAATGAGAGAATTAACAACGAATGTTATACACCCAACTCTGTTTCCAAAATTGTTGACAGCAGAAACCAAATTCTTGATGTTGTAAATAACTACGAATTTATAAGTTTTAACTTTGGACCGACATTATTATCGTGGATGGAAAAAAATGCACCCTTGGCATACGAGAGAATAATAAAAGCAGACATAAAAAGCCGTGAAACACACAATGACCACGGTAACGCAATTGCTCAGGTTTATAACCATATGATAATGCCGTTATCTACCGAAAGACACAAACAATTACAGGTAAAATGGGGGATAAAAGATTTTGAATACCGCTTCGGCAGAGAGCCAGAAGGAATGTGGCTTGCAGAAACAGCCGTTGATGATGATACTTTAAGGGTTTTAGCTGAAAACGGAATAAAATTCACAATTTTATCACCTTATCAGGCACTTAAAATTAAAAAAGAAGGGGATAACAACTGGGAAGACGTATCCTGGGGAAACATAGATCCTGCAAGATCTTACAGATATTATATTAAATCCGCCCCGGGCAAATTCATAGATTTGTTCTTCTATGATGGAGCCATTTCAAAATCAGTTGCATTTGACGAAGTCTTAAAAGACGGAAATAAATTCATAAACAGATTAAAAGAAGGTATATCCGAAGATCGTAACTATACACAGTTAATCAACATAGCAACAGACGGAGAAAGTTACGGACACCACACAAAATTCGGCGATATGGCATTAGCCTACACTCTTAAAATAAGAGCAAAAGACGAAGGCTTCAAGATAACAAATTATGCGGAATACCTTGAAAAATACAGAAGCGATTATGTCGTTGACATAAAACCCGTATCTTCATGGAGTTGCTTCCACGGAGTTGACAGATGGCGTGACGATTGCGGATGTTCAACAGGCGGACACCCGGGCTGGAATCAAAGATGGAGAAAACCTTTAAGAAATGCTCTTGATTACATAAGAGATGAAGTAATCGGTATTCAGCAAAAACTGTTGAAAAAGTATTTCAAAAACCCGAAAGAAGCCGAAGAAAATTATATCAATGTAATTTTAGACAGAAGCACGCTTAACGTTAAGAAATTTCAGGAACAATATATGCTTGAAAATCTTTCTGATGAACAGAAAGTCGAAGCAATGGAATTGCTTGAAATTCAAAGACAGTCAATGTTAATGTATACAAGCTGCGGATGGTTCTTCTCTGAAATTTCAGGAATTGAAACAGTACAGGTTATGAAATATGCGGCAAGACTTTTACAACTTGCAAAAAAATTCACGGATAAAGATTTGGAAACAAACTTCTTAAATATACTTGAAGATGCAAAGAGCAATTTCACGGAATACGGTAACGGAAAAGAAATTTATAACAGATTTGTAAAACCTTCCGTAATAACATCAAAACAAATTGTAAGCCTTTGGGCTTTAACATCTCTGTACAGAACTTTAGGCGAAGAAGAAGATATTTACTGCTATAAAATAAAAAGACTATCCTATAAAAAAGTCAAAAAAGGCGAAACAAAATTTGTAACAGGAAACATTGAAGTAAGATCAAAAATAACACTTGAAAAAACAAATATGGCATTTGCTTTATTACAATTCTCAGGCGGAGATTTCCACTGCGCAATAAGAGAATGTACTTCGGATTTTGCAGATGTACAAAAAGAACTTGTAAGAACATACATGGTAAATCCTCCGACAGAAATTATAAGAATGCTTGATAATTATTTCGGACAGGAATACTTTACGTTAAAAGACATATTCATTGAAGAAAGAAGAAAAATTTTACAGGTTCTTCTGAAAGGAAAATTAAAAGATTTTGCCCAAACCTACGAATCAATTTACAACGCAGGCAAAAGTTCTATTTATCACCTTCAGACACTCGGACTCGATGTACCTGAAGAATTTAAAATTTCTGCTCAATACTGTTTATCAAAACAGTTTAACGAACTGTTCGTAAACGGATTTTTGGATCCTGACACAATTCAGCAGGCAATCGATCTTAATCTTGAAATAAAGAAATTAGGCATTACTGTTGATAAATCTCAAACATCAAGAATATTTGAGAAAAAAGTTGCGCAGAATGTTAACAGACTCGCATACGGAATGGAAATTCAACAGGCTGAAGTAACATTAGAACTTCTGGACAACATTGATAAACTTGAGCTTAATGTTGATATTTCTGAAGCGCAAAACATTTATTTCAATAAGATTGCGGTAAATTTCGGCTCTATAATCGACAGCATAAACTGCGACATCGATAAGGAAATGTTGCAACTTTTATTCGACATAGGATCAAGATTAAACATAAATACTGACTTTTATCGTAATAAATTTAATGCACTGTATAGACTTTAAAAAATATCTTAAAATACTCAGTAAATATTCCGTAATATTTTAAAAAATTAAGTAAATTATTTTTCACAGAAAAACTTTATTTATATACGGGATATTTTAATTTTTTGGGATATTTTTTATGGGATTAGAAATTAACACGAATGAAGCAATAACTTCACAAATATATACAGGAATGACTCGTGAACAGGCGTGTAAATCAGGAAATGAAATTTTAAGCATCTTTGATGAAGCTAACACTGACGGCAATGATGTAATAAACGAAAACGAATTAGACGCATATAATTTAGTTAAAACTCAACCAAAAGCAGACCTACAGGACGAACCTGACACAACTCCTCAACCTGAAGAAGCTGAAGCGGAAGATAAACAGGACGCACAAACAAATTTAAAAGCAGGTTCAAAACCAAAACGTAAACGTCACAACGGGATATACAAAGGAGAAGTCGAATTGAATCCTGTCGTATCCGCCGGATATGCAAGTGATAAAGGGTTACTGCTTAACGGAATATATGAAGTTGCATACAAAGACGTTAAAGGCATTGAAAACTTGAATTTAAAAGCAGGTGTGTACACTGACTTTTCAACAAACAAAGCTGAAGAATTATATTCACAAACTACTGTTGGAAGCGGTATTCAAGCAAGTATTGAATATCATGGGGAATTAGAAGCCAGTAATATGCACGCATATGGTGTGGCTGATACAAAAATAGGATATAACTTTTCTACTACGGATTGGAGTTGTTTAAGTAATTCCACTATACCCGGAGATGATGTAGATATAAGGACGAGAAGCCATTCTTTCGTAACTGAAGAAAAAATTCATGGCGGATTTAGATTTAAAAAAACTATAAAAAAAATTAAAAGCGAAACTGACGGATATTTTGGCGGCTATGCCGGAGTAAGAATAACAACAAGAAATGCTATAACCACCAGCAGAACTCCGGGAACTGATGCACCAAACATACCTGAGGAAATTAATCCGGCAGGTACATTCGTTAATCCTCTTTTAGGATTTGAAGCAGGCTATGCATATACAACAAAAAAAGGATCTAAAATATCTGCTGAGGCATTTGCCGGGGTAAAAATTTCAAGTAAATATCAAAACGAAAATTACTTTATGGCAATTCCCAATAAAGATATCAATCTTTATTCAGGAGACCAAAAAGTTGTATCCCCACATGTCGGATTAACTTTAACATTTAAACCGGGATATACTCGATAATAAAACCGATATTTACAAACTGTTATGAATTCAACAATTCAGCCAAAAGTTGATTTGTTGTTTCAAAATCAAATTTATCATCAACCGACTGCTGCAAAAATTCATTTATCATAGGCATTAAAGCAATTGCTCTGTCGCATGCCTGATTAGAGCCCTTTACATAAGCCCCGATATTTATAAGGTCCTCGTTTTGCTTATATACTGCAAGTAAATTTCTTAACATACCTGCATATTCACGCTGTTCTTTAGAGGTTACATCAGGCATAACACGGCTTATAGATTGCAAAACATCTACCGCAGGATAATGATTTTTATGTGCCAAATCTCTTGATAACACGATGTGACCATCCAAAATACTTCTTGCAGTATCCGATATCGGTTCATTAAAATCATCACCTTCAACCAAGACGGTATATAGACCTGTTATTGTACCTTTATCATTACATCCTGTTCTTTCCATTAATTTTGGCATCAATGTGAATACCGAAGGCGTGTAACCTTTCGTTGCAGGAGGTTCTCCAACCGCAAGACCAACTTCTCTCTGCGCCATTGCAATACGGGTTACACTGTCAAGCATAAACAAAACGTCTTTTCCTTTGTCTCTGAAGTATTCCGCAATTGTCGTTGCAACAAATGCAGCTTTTATTTTTACCAAAGACGGCTGCTCAGAAGTTGCCGCAATAACAACAGTTCTTTTCATACCCTCAGGACCGAGAATTTTTTCAATAAATTCCTTTACCTCTCTGCCTCTTTCCCCGATTAGCGCTATTACGTTTAAGTCTGCGGAAGTATTTTTTGCAATCATACCTATTGTCGTACTTTTTCCGACTCCTGAACCGGCAAAAATCCCCAATCTCTGACCTTTACCAACAGTTATCATTGAATCAATCGATTTTATACCTAAAGATAAAGGCTCTGAAATTCTTTTTCTTTTCAGAGGATTTAACATTTCTGAAAATGTAGAGCGCTTTTCATTACAGTGAATTTCTCCAAGTGTATCTATAGGATTACCCAAACCATCTAAAATCCTGCCTAAAAGCTGATCTCCGACATTGACTTTCATGGCTTCACCCGTATTTACAACAATAGCTCCGGGCTGAATGCCTTCCATAGCACCCAAAGGCATTAACAGAATTTTGTTTTCCTTAAAACCAACAACCTCTGCCCAGACAGGATCCGCATTAAACTTGTTATAGATATAGCATAAATCTCCTATAGAAGCCTCAGGTCCGTCCGCTTCTATTATCAAACCGATTATTTCGGTGATTTTGCCTATTTCTCTTATTGATTTAGTCTGTTCTATAATATCAAGATATTTATTTTTATTGAAGCTCATCGTCATTTTCTGCGACTCCGTTCATTAATTTATCCGTAATCTCCGAAATCTGAGATGATACTCTTGAATCAACTCTTGTCATTGGTGATTCCACTATTACTCCGTCACAAGAGAGTGATGAATCCTCAATTATTTTAACTGACTGAAGCTGCGGGATTTCAGCCTTAAATTTATCAGAATATTTTGCAATTCTTTCAGATAACTCCGGGCTGACAATAATTGTAATTGTTTCCTTATCTTTTAACTGATCAATTGCTTTTAGGGTAATTTCGTATAACATCTTTTCATCAAAGACTTTATTGCAAACTTTTAAAGAAATTGCCGTTACTAATTCTATAATATCTTTTTCAGCTGATTTTAAAATATTTTTTTTAACTTCAAACGTACTTGAAGCCAACGTATCAAGAGCTTTCAAAGACAATGCCGCTTCATTTTTGAATTTGTCATTACCTTCTGCTAAACCTTCTTTAAATCCTTCATCGAAGCCCTGTTTTTTTGTTACTTCAGACTCCTGTATTGCCTGCACTCGTGCATCTGAGATTATTTTTTCCGCTTCTGCTTTCGCCTTATTTAGAATTTCCTGTGACTGTGTTTTTGCACTTTCAATAATCTGATTTTTTTGCACCTCAGCATCGTCAATCATTTTTTGCATTTTGATTTCCTGCCTGCTTAAATTTGTCTGTTCAAGCGGCAAGACATAATTATTACCTAAATGCACATTATCACTTTTAATTCTACTCAATGAATTCGTCCTCAGCACTTGCTCTGCTTATAACAATTTCACCGGACATTTCTAACGTTCTGATGGTTGTAACTATCTTCGTCTGCGCTTCCTGAACTTCCTTAGCACGTACAGGTCCTAAGTAATCCATATCGTCTTTCAACATTAAATGAGCTCTCTCTGACATATTTTGGAAGATCTTTTCTTTCAGTTCGTCCTTAACACCTTTAAGTGCTGTAGCAAGGTCTTTTCCTTCAACTTCACGAAGAACTCTCTGAACAGCCTTGTCATCAAGATTAATAATATCTTCAAATACAAACATCAGGTCTCTTACTTCCTGTGCCATTTCCTGATTTTCAATATCCAGACACTCCATAATATTCTTTTCAGTTGCTCTGTCACAATAGTTTAAAATATTAGCCAACGCTTGTACGCCTCCCGCCTTAGAGAAATCATGAACTACCAAAGCTGAGAATTTTTTCTCTACTACATCTTCTATTTCTGACAAAATTTCAGGGTTTGTCGTATTCATTTCAGCTATTTTCATTGAAACAAGAGACTGAATATCCGATGGTAGTGATGCCATTACCTGAGCCGCAAGTTCAGGTCTCAAATAAGCCATTACAAGTGCCAGCAATTGCGGATTTTCATTTTGAAAAGTTGTTGCTAATTGACTTGGATCTGCTTCATTTAAGAAGAAGAAAGGGTTTGTGTTTATCAATGATGTCAAACGATCAAACATCCTGTTCGCTTCTTCTTTACCATATGCAGATTCCAAAATCTTCTTAGCATAATCAACACCACCTGATGATACAAGTGAATTTGCTTTAAATACCGTCCTAAATTCATCTAAAATTGTAGAAAGTTTTTCATTAGGAACCTTATTCAAATTTGCAATATCAAGAGTTATTTGCTCAAGTAAATTTTCATCACTTATATTTCTTAAAACCTCTGATGCAGTTTTTGGCCCAAGAATAATCAATAACGCCGCTACTTTTTGAGAAGGTTTTAAAGAAATTTCATCTCCTGAATCTGTATTTTTTGAAGTATCTAATGCCATTTTTAATCCTTAATATAAGATGTTAACAATTTTGCTGCCTCAGCCGGATCTGCAAGAATTGCATTGTTTAATTCATCAATCTTTTGCGATTGCCGCATGACCTCAGCATCTTTTATTATTTCCTGAGTAGAAGGATTAACCGGCTCATCAACTAATCCTTCTTCAGGTTCTTCTTCTTCTTTTTCAATATATTTTGTTTCAACAGGAACCTGTCTGACAGGAAGCTTGTTTACAAGGTTTTTCAAAAGTTTTAACGCCGTCATACCTAAAATCAAAATAACGATTAATGGTGCAACTTTTGTTGTCAGATAATCAATAATTGCATTTTGTTTAACTTCTTTTTCTAAAGAAGCCTGCTTTTGAATTTCCTGTCCTAAATTTTCAAACTGCAAACCGGATACTGTTATTACATCACCTCTTACAAAATCAGCACCGGCAGCTGACAGAACTAACTGCTTTAACTCTTCTTTTTCTTTCTCTGTTAAAATTTTATTTATTGCAACGGCAATAGTAAGCCTTTTTATTGTTCCCGGCGCATAAATAATTTGCTTTATCTCTTTTGAAACACTGTAATTTACAGCATTTTTTTCTTTTGCATAGTTAAGCTTTTTAACTTCGTTAGGAGTTTGTCCTCCGTTTGGATTTTCATAAGTTTCAATTTCAGTTTGAGAACTGGTAACAACTCCTTCTCCTTTACTGTTTATAGGAGTATAACTTTCAATTGTTGATTTTGCAGTATTGAAATCAATATCCGCATTGACCTGAACTGAAACATTACCTTTTCCTACAATTTTTTCAAGAACCGTCACAACCTTCTGTGCAGTCTGAGATTCAACATTGTTTTTAAAACTGTCCATGTCATTTGAATTTTTGGAAGTTTCATCGGACAAAGTAACCCCGTTTTGATCGGTAACAAATACCTGATCCGGAGTTAACCTTGGAATTGCATATGCTACTAAATTTTTGATTGCCTTAACCTGAGCACTTTTTATTCTGTATCCGGGTTGCAAAATCAACATAACCGATGCTGTCGGCAATTCATCTTTATCCTGAAATATAGAACGTTCAGGCTCTGCCAACTGAACTCTTGCAGTCTTAACCCCATTAATTTTTTCTATTGAACGAACTAATTCCCCCTGAAAAATTCTCTGTTTAGTAAGTTTATTTTGAAATTCCGTAGAACCCATTTTATAGTCATCAATCAATTCAAACCCGCGATTTTCAATTTGTATAAGATTATTATCCGCAACAAATAACCTCATTTCATCAACTGCGTTTGACGGAACCAAAATACTTTTTTTATCAGCCGATACTTTATAAGCAAAACCATTCTTTTTCATATTTTCAACGATACTAAGGGTATCCGTTTCCGCTAAATCAGAATACAAAACAGTCCAGTTTGGTTCAAACGATTTTGTAAGAAAAAAAGTTGATGCTATCAATGTTGCAACTATAAGAAAAGCCATGCCGAATTTCTGAGTTCCATCCAGCATATTCCACATCTTCTTTATATCTTCGGCTAATAAGCTAAAATAATTATTACTCATTCGTTCCTCGCCCAATAATTAAAACCATTAATATCGTAACCTTATTTTACAAAGATTTCAATTTGTTAAGTTTATGTAACACAGTTTTTGGAAGATTTTTCGTATTTTTTTACATTCTATTTTTTGTTTTTAAGAATGTTAAAAATTTATCACCGTATTTTTTTTGCACCTCTACCTCAAATGCTGAAAAATCAATATTTACAGCATGTTCAACAACAATTATATCAGATGCTTTGACAACTTCCAAACTTTTTTCGTAAATTCCTCCAAAATATGGAGGATCTATATAAACTACATCAAAATTTTTGTTTAATTTCGGAACAACATTTAAACTGTCTCCTTTAAAGATTTTAGGAGAAATTTTCAGTAAATCACAATTAGCCTTTATTGTTTTTACAACATCAGGATTTTTATCGATAAAAACAACCTCTTCAAATCCTCTTGATATTGCTTCTAACCCCATTATTCCGGAACCTGAATACATATCAAGAAATGATTTTCCTTCAAAATCAATCATTGCCTGAAGCACATTAAAAACAGCCATTCTTACTTTTGACAAAGTCGGACGTGTTGTTTCAATTTTTGGAGTAATTAATTTTCGCCCCTTATATAAACCTGCCGTAATATTCATCAGCACATACCTAATTTTTCGATTTTTAAATCAAAAATACTTTCAACATCTGTTCCGTTCAGAATTGTCGCAATTAAATCATTCGATGTAAACGGGCTTTTTAAATGTTCTATTATTCCCAAAATTTTAACATCCGTATATTCTTCAATTAATCTCGGAATATTTTTTATACATTCATCAGAAGAAAACTCCGGAAAATCATTTATAACAACACCTCTTACATCAACACCTTTTTGCTGTGCATAATTTATTGAAAGTATTGCCTCATTAACGGCATCTTTTTGAGGAGTTACGACAATAAGAACAGGCACTCTCAAAAATTTAAACAAATCCGCCTCGCTGAAATTTACCCCAAGAGGGGTTGCAATTCCTCCGTTCCCGTCAATAATTCCGCAATCATACTTCTCTGAGATAACTTGAAATTCGTTTTGGATAATGAATTTATCAATCCTTGTATTTTCAATTTCTGATGCAATAACAGGTTCCTGCTCAGATTTGAAGAGATAAGAAAATTTTGTTCCTATATATGGATCCATTGAGGTAACAAAAGTTAAATCCTGTGCCTGCATAAAACCGTTTTTTTCAATTCCGCCGGTATGTACAGGTTTATAAACACAGGTGGCATAGCCAAGACTTTGCATTGTCGATGCCAAACCTGCCGAAACAAAGGTCTTTCCCTTTTTATATCCTATAGATGTAACGCCTAACTTTATCATAGGTATATTATATTTAGTGAATTATTTTTATAAAGTATTTTTTCACACTAAAAAGGAAGTAACTTCTGTTACTTCCCTTAAAATTCGAATGATTTAAACAACCACTCACTACACAATCGGATGCTATTTTATTTCAATATCATCCATGGCCTGAAGCTGTTTGCGTTTGATGTTGTACATTACAGCATCTACAAGCATTTCATAAGAATTGTAATTCTCAATATTTGGGAATTCAATCTTCAACTGTTCTCTGACCATTGCTTCCAGCCTTTTCTCGTCAGAATGAGATTTTAATTCTGAATCAGATGTAACCATTCCAATATAATCTGAACTGGTCTTATCTTGAGCGTGTGAGAAATCTAACCATTTTAATTTTTGATTTTCTTCTGCTTCTTCATTAGCAATCTTTAAGTTTTTAATTTCGTCTTCCATTTTTCTACACCAAATTTTCTGTTTCTTATACCATTTTAAAGTATCGTCAAAAAAATAATTTACTTTTTTTAAGCAATTTTTTACAAATCTTTACACTTTCCTGTATAATAAGTCAAATTAAGCATTTAGTCAATTATATTTTTGAAAAATCTGCTAATATTTCATACTTTAGTTTTAAATTTTCGAGTAAAGCCATGCGATTTCTTTTAATTTTTTCATCTTTATCCATGACTAACACCTTATCAAAGAAGTTTTCAATATATTTATTTATTGAAATTAATGAATTTACAAGCTGAGAATACTCTTGATTTTCAGGAATTTCTTTAATCGCTTTATACAATTCTGCTTCCTCTTTGTAAGTAAATAAGGATTCGTCAACTTCTTTATTTACCCCTTCTTTCAGTATTTTGGAAACTCTGTTTGCACTTTCCAAGAACTGTTTATCAGTTATTTTTGAAACGACATTGAGTTTTTCCATATAATCTGAAAGGTTTTCAAGCGGTTTATTGTTTGCGCAGGCCTCTAATATAGTCTTGTCATACTTATCTGACAGATAAATAAATAATCTCTGAAGGAAAAATTCTTCTATCTTACCGAATAAATCTGCCTGTACGTTTAACTGACTAAGGGTAAATTTGATTAAATCCGCAAGGTTTAAGTTTAAATTCTTTTCAAGCACTGTTTTTATAATACCCAAAACTGCTCTTCTGACGCCTAAAGGATCTGAAGAACCTGTCGGATTTTTACCCGAAGCAAAAACCGCACAGATAGTATCAATTTTATCCGCAATTCCTACAACCTGACCTTCAATTTTTTCTGCGAGTTCACTATCTGCATTAAGCGGGAAATAGTGTTCCTTTATACCTGTCGCAACAGCATCATTTTCTCCCGAAACTCTTGCATAATCAGCACCGATAAAACCCTGTAATTCAGTAAATTCAAATACAAGGTTTGTTGCCAAATCAGCCTTACAAAGTTCAGCCGTTCTTTTTATATTCGGATTATTTATTCCTAACTTTTCACTTATGTATTCGGACAATTTGACTATTCTCTGAGTTTTATCGTACATTGAACCCATATTCTTTTGGAATGTTATTCCTTTGAGTTTTTCAAGGTATGATTCAAGTGATTTCTTCGTATCTTCTTTGAAGAAGAAAACTGCATCATCAAGTCTTGCCTTGATAACTCTCAGGTTTCCTGCTTTTATGTTCTCAAAATTATTGCCGACATAGTTTGTAACCGTAACAAATTTATTGATGAGTTTGCCGTCTTTATACAGTGCAAAATATCTCTGATGTACTTCCATAACGGTAACTGCAACTTCCTGTGGGATTTTAAGGTATTCTTCGCTGAAATCACAAACAACAGCCACAGGATATTCGCAGATATAAGTTACCTCTTCAAGCAAATCATCATCATAATCAGCATAAGCACCTAATTTATCGGCATTTTCTTTTATAAGTTTTACAATTAAATCTTTTCTTTCTTCCTGATTAACAAAAACGTTTCCTGTTTTTAGTTTTTCAATATATTCATCAGGATTGTTGATTTCAATATCTTTGTTTTCTGAAAATCTGTGACCTCTTGTCATTTTTGAAGAAGTTACATCAAGAATAGTTATTTTAACTTCTTTTTCATCCAAAAGAGATACCAGCCATCTTATAGGTCTTGAGAATTTCTCTTCATTATCAGACCATCTCATAAAGTGAGAACCCTGAAGTTTAAATATCAATTGAGGAATACTTTCTTTTAAAAGTTCTTCAACTGATTTTGAAACGGTTTTAATTTTTGCATAAACATAACCGTCATGAACAAACAAATCAGATTCCGACACGTTGTTTTTTCTTGCAAATCCCATTCCTGCATTTGAAAGAGTTCCGTCCGGATTATAAGCAATATTCTGAACGGGACCTTTAACAAGTTTTTCCGATTCTTTTTGTGTTGAATCCAAATTCTTTATAATTACCGCTAATCTCCTCGGCGTTGCGTAAACATCAACATTTGAAAAATTAACCGCATTTGTATTCAGCAAATTCTCAAAACTCTGCTTTAACTGACTGATCGCAGACGGGATAAACTTATACGGTAATTCTTCTACACCAATTTCAAGTAAATAATTGCTCATAATAAAACCTCTTTTTCTCTGTTTTATTATATATTAAACAAAATTTATTGTATAAGCAATTTATTGTACATGTTTTCTGAGACGTGTAATGAATTTCTCTAATTTTTCCATTGCAGTTTTCAAAGTATCGAGAGAATACGCATAAGATATTCTTAAAAAGCCTTCTCCGGACTGACCAAATGCCGTTCCGGGAACGGTTGCAACTTTTTCTTCCTGCAAAAATCTTGTCGCAAATTCTTCACTTGTCATTCCGAATTCTTTTATACAAGGAAACACGTAAAAAGCACCGTTCGGTTCAAAACAGGGTAAATTCATTTCTTTAAATGCATTAAGCAAAAATCTTCTTCTCTGATTGTATGAATTTTTCATCATTTCAATATCACCATCACCGTTTTTAAGTGCTTCAATTGCAGCATACTGACTCACTGTCGGAGCACACATTATTGCAAACTGGTGAATTTTAAGCATTTGCGCAAGAATTTCCTTCGGCGCAAGCGCATACCCCAAACGCCATCCCGTCATTGCATAAGTTTTTGAAAAACCGTTTATAAGAATTGTTCTTTCTTTCATTCCGTTAATTGATGCAATTGAAACATGCTGACCGTTATAGGTCAAAGCTCCGTAAATCTCATCAGATAAAACATATAAATCTTTTTCAATACAGACTTTTGCAATTTTTTCCAAATCCGACTTTCCTAATGTTGAACCTGTCGGGTTATTCGGAAACGGAAGAACTAAAATTTTAGTTTTATCCGTTACTTTTTCCAAAATTTCTTCCGCCGTTAATTTAAAATCATTTTCGGGTTTTAAATCAATAATAACGGGTTTTGCACCCGCCAAAATTGCACAAGGCTGATAAGAAACATAGCTCGGCTCGGGAATAAGAACCTCATCCCCGGGGTCTATCATTGCTCTAAAGGCTAAATCTATTGCTTCTGAACCTCCGACAGTAACAACAACTTCACTGTTATAGTCGTATTTTATTCCCTGAGTACGTTCTATATATTTGCATATTTCCTGTTTTAACTCTTTCAGCCCTGAATTTGAAGTATAAAAAGTATGCCCTTTTTCAAAAGCGTAAATTCCCTCATCTCTTATATGCCAGGGGGTATCAAAATCCGGTTCCCCAACACCCAATGAAATTGCATCTTCCATTTCATTTACGATATCGAAGAATTTTCTTATGCCTGACGGTTTAACAGATACTATTTTTTCTGAAAGAGGATTTCTCATGAAATAGCCTCACGTTCATCTTTTTTAGGTTTTGCAATAATTAAACCTTCCTGTTTATATTTTTTAAGAATGAAATGAGTCGATGTACTCAAAACCGTATCCAATGTAGCAAGTTTATCTGATACAAAATAAGAAACTTCTTTAAGGGTTTTGCCTTCAAGAGTTACGAGCAAATCAAAACCGCCTGAAATCAAAAACAGTGAATTAACCTCAGGATAGTTATAAATTCTTTCCGCAATACTGTCAAACCCCTGACCTCTCTGCGGGGTAACTCTGACTTCAATTAGTGCAGAAACTTTTTCAACAGAGGTTTTTTCCCAATCAATAAGCGTATGGTAACCGCAGATTACACCTTCTTTTTCCATATCCGCAATTTCATTTGCGATATCAACTTCGTTTTTATTCAACAAGACCGCAAGGTCTTTAAGGTTTATTTTACTGTTTTTTGCAATAACAGAAAGTATTTCTTCTCTCATTTTTCTCTCCCCGTTTTTATTATAAAATTATTATAATGCATTGGGTAAAAAAAATGAATTTATTAAATTTACTTAAAACAATAATAAATTATAAAGGTCATACAAAAACAGTAAACAGACCTTTTTTACGTCTGAAAATAAGAAATTTTACCCAAAACGGTCTTAATACAGAAATAAGAAAACCTGAGTTAATTGTGTCTTTAACCTCATACGGCGAAAGACTAAAAGATATCGATTTTACGATATATTCACTTTTAAATCAGACCGTAAAACCTGATAAAGTAATTTTATGGCTTGATAAAGAAAAATTTAACGAGAACAATTTACCCAAAAAAGTTTCAAAATTTATAAAAAACGGCTTGGAAATAAAATTTTGCAGAGATATAAAATCTTATACAAAATTAATTCCCGCAATGATCGAATATCCTGATGCGGTAATTGTAACTGCAGACGATGATGTTTATTACGAAAAGAATTGGCTCGAAAAACTTTATAATTCTTACCTTAAATATCCGCAGGATATTCACTGCCACAGAGCACACAGAGTAAAACTTGATGAAAACAACAATCTGCTTCCTTATGAAAGCTGGGATAAAAATACAAACGGCGAAAGCGTCTCATCGTTAAACTTCCTGACAGGAGTCGGCGGAGTGCTTTATCCTCCATACTGTTTTGATGAGGCAGGACTGAATTATAATTTGGCACAAGTCCTTGCCCCAAACGCAGATGATGTATGGTTTTGGTTAATGGGAATAAAAAATGAAAGAAAAATAAGAGTCATAAAAGATAACATCACTACAATTCTTTCAACAAACATTTTAAGACAATTGGGACTTATAAAAGAAAGAACTCTGTACTCCCAAAACAAAAACGGCGGAAATGACGAACAGATAAAATCCGTTTTGACACAATATCCCGAAATAAAAGAAAAAATTATCAAAAACAGATCACTAAAAGTTTTGTTTGATGCCTCATGTTTAGATGCTTACCTTTCAAAAAACGGATACAAAGCAGGATTTTACAATGTCGCAATGAATTTGCTGAAACAGTTTACCAAAATTCCCGACTTTGAAATAACTCTGTTTGCCGACTACAAAAGCCGAAAATTCATACAAAAAATGACGAAAGATATAAAAGATTTTTCCGATTTAACAGTAATTTCACAGGATAATTTTATTAATAAATTTATTGGAAACATTAATTTTGCAATAAGAAATTTTGATTTCAAAATAATTTATTTATTCAAAATTATTATGAGAATTTATGAAATTTATTTTTATACAGAAAGCAGAAAACTGAAAAAGAAAATTGACGACTTTGATTTATTCTTTTCCCCCTTAAATTCACCTTTCCCTGAAATTACAAACAACAAAAAGATTAAACGGTTTACTTTTCTGCACGACATAATTCCGTTACTCGATAATTCGGATAAAAATAGTCTGCTTCCCGAATGGCACTATAAACTGTTTAACGATTTAAACGAAAACGACTTTTATTTTACAAATTCCGAAAACACAAGAGACGATTTTCTGAAACATTTCAGACAAATACCGTCAGAACACATTATTACAGCACATCTTGGAGCAGACGAAAAATTTGTACCGCAAAATGATATTCAAAAAATCAGTGAAATTAAGGCAAAATACAAAATCCCCGAAAATTCAGCATATATTTTAAGTTTATGCACACTTGGAAAACGTAAAAACATTTCGTTATTAATAACAGCTTTTGACAAATTTTCAGAACAACATAAAGACGAAAAGATATGTCTTGTCCTTGCGGGGGGTAAATGGAAGAAATATGAAAAGGAGTTATCCGAAACCTTTAGCAGGGTTAATTCAAAAAACATTATTCAGACAGGCTATGTTGATGATAAAGATTTACCATATCTGTATAGTGGCGCAAGAGTTTTTGTTTATCCGTCGCTTTATGAAGGTTTTGGACTTCCTGTTTTAGAGGCTATGAAATGCGGATGTCCGGTTATTGTATCAAACTCAACATCGCTTCCGGAAGTTACAGGTGATGCAGGCATTTTGCTTTATATGGACAATACCCCCAAGGAACAATTAATTTCAGAACTCGAAGCAATCTGTTTTGATAACGATTATTATAACGAATACCGAAACAAAGTTTCAGAGCAGGCAAAATTCTTCTCATGGCAAAAATGCTCGAGAATCATCGCTGAACGCATTAAAAAAGAATTTGGATTATCAGATTAAGCGATATCCCATCTTCCGCAAGTACCGCCCCAACGTGCGATAATATTACCTTTAATATCTTTGATACGTTCAAAGTGAGTATTTTCAACTTCACCTTCAAGAATGGTAATAACTTCGCAATTGTTTGAACAACCGTTACAATCACAGGTAATTGAATGGAATTCCATATTACCGACTTCCCAACCTTTGAATTTAGTCTGCGCATCTGTATATTGGTGATTTTCCATTGCCAACAAGCCTGCACCTATTGCCCCCATTGTCTGATGATTATCTGGAACAACTATTTCGGTCTTTAATTCTTCCTCAAATGCCTTTACCATGCCTGAATTTGAAGCAACCCCGCCCTGGAAAGAAACAATTGGCAAAAGTTCTTTACCTAATGCCAAATTACTTAAATAATTTCTTACCAAAGCCTGACAAAGTCCGTATAACAAGTCTTCAACAGGATAACCTAACTGTTGTTTGTGGATTAAGTCACTTTCAGCAAAGACACCGCAACGACCTGCTATTCTTGCAGGGTTTGTAGATTTTAACGCAGTTTCACCAAAACTTTCGATAGGTACATTTAATCTTGCAGCCTGGTGATCGAGGAAACTTCCCGTTCCTGCAGCACATACAGTATTCATTGCAAAATCGGTAACAATACCATCTCTCAGAATAATAATTTTACTGTCCTGTCCGCCGATTTCAAGAATTGTCTGAACTCCGGGGATATTTGTGCTTGCGGCAACTGCGTGCGCCGTAATTTCATTTTTTATAACATCTGCACCAACAAGAGCACCTGCCAAATTTCTTCCGCTGCCTGTTGTACCTACACCGCAAACTGTATAATCACAAAGTTTTTTATCATAAAGTCTTCTCAAACCTTCCTGAACCGCATCAACAGGTTTGCCCGAAGTCTTTAACATAACGGAATCAACATGTTTTCCCTTTTCATCAACAAGCGCAAGTTTTGTTGTTACAGAACCAACATCTATACCTAAATATACGTTTAAACTCATTTTCCTTCCCTTTTCCTAATTATTTCAGGTTACTATATACAATACCCGGAATGTCACCCTGAACTCGCTTCAGGGTCTTATAAACTATGTAAATAAAAAGTTTAACTTTCATCTACGATGTTGGTAAGATGCTGAAACAAGTTCAGCATGACAATTTTAAACCAATTTTTAGTAAAATAATATATAATACCCTTATGATTTTGATTGTATCACAAAGAAAATAATATATTTTATAATTATTTAAAACAGGGATACATTCTGTTATAAAATTCTTCAAATTCGTTATTGAGTATTGCTTCTCTTGCTTTTTGAGAAAAATCAATTAAGAACTGAATATTGTGAATTGACATCAAAGCCTGTCCCGTTCCCTCTTCGCACTTATACAAATGTCTTAAATATGCTTTTGTATGATTTTTGCAAGTATAACAATTACAATTTTCATCCAGTGGTGACGGATCATCCTGATACTGTGCATTTTTTATCTGACATTTACCTTTATAAGTAAAGAATGAACCGTGTCTTGCATTTCTTGTCGGAAGAACACAGTCAAACATATCAACTCCTCTTAAAATTCCGTCAAGCAAGTCTTCAGGAGTACCTACTCCCATTAAATATCTCGGCTTATTATGTGGTAATAAAGGTGCGGTATATTCAACAAGGTGATTTTTCATTTCCGGAGGTTCTCCGACACTTACCCCGCCTATTGCATAACCAACCGCATCAATATTTGACACGTATTCTGCACTTTCTTTTCTCAAATCATCAAAAAAAGCACCCTGACAAATCGGAAATAATGCCTGCATCGGATTAGTCTTCGCTTTAATACATCTTTCAAGCCATCTGTGAGTTCTTTCCATTGATTTTTTTGCGGTTTCGTAATCGCAAGGATACGGACAACATTCATCAAATGCCATAATTATATCCGCACCAATATCCTGCTGAATTTCCATTGAAATCTCCGGACTTATAAAGTGTTTTTTACCGTCTTTTATATCACGAAATTCAACGCCTTCTTCCGTTATTTTCCTCATATGCGAAAGGGAAAACACCTGAAACCCGCCTGAATCTGTCAAAACAGGTTTATTCCAATTCATCCAGCCGTGGATACCGCCAAAATTTCTAATTCTTTTTGTTCCGGCTCTCAAATAAAGGTGGTAAGAATTTGCAAGAATTATCTGCGCACCTGTCTCGTATAAGTGCTGATTAGTAACGAGTTTGACGGTCGAATTAGTACCGACAGGCATAAAGATAGGGGTTTTGATATCTCCGTGAGGAGTGTGTAAAGTTCCTGCCCTAGCGCCAGTTTTTTTATCTATATTATCTATCGTGTAACTAAAATTCTCGTTCCTGCTCATAAACAATCTTTTCTACCTGAGATTCCCAGCTGTCAAAAATTTCTTCCGGCTTAAAGTAAATTCCGATTTCTCTTTTTCCGCTTTCTACTGAATCTGACGCGTGGATAACATTGTATTGCATAACCTGAGCGAAATCTGCTCTTATTGTACCTACATCTGCATTAAGCGGGTTTGTGGCACCAACCATCTGTCTGACAGCAGCAACTGCATCAAAGCCCTGAATAACCATTGCAACAATAGGACCGCTTGTAATATATTTTACAAGACTGGGGTAAAATGGTTTTCCGATATGTTCTTCATAATGCTTTTCCGCAATTTCATTCGTTACCTGAAGCATTTTCATACCGATTATTTTTAATCCTTTATTTTCAAAACGTTCAATAATTTTGCCCATTAAACCTCTTTTTACAGCATCCGGTTTTAATGCAACAAAAGTTCTTTCTTCTTCTCTCATATCAATACCTCACTATAATATCTAACCTTATATATTTATATTACAACACAAACCGAATAAATAGAAAAGAGCAAAATAATTATGCAGCTTTTTTACGAAGTCTGTTATTATTTGCAGAACCGACTCCGCCTATTGAACTAAAATCTAATTCTAAACCGGAAAGCAGTTCTGATCCCTGACCTCTTAATTCTCCGGTTGATGATGATATTTCTCCACTCATTGTAATACAACCCTCAGCATCAGATTTAATTGTAGAAGCGTATTGATCCAATTGAGATGCATCAAGATCTGTTAATGCGATATTCTGAGTAGCTTCACCTGTATTTGTAACCTGCGTTACAGTTGTCGTTCCGGCCTTTGGCAAATTAACGCCACCTGTTGACACATTCTGTTCCCCTTCTGAAACAAGATAAGCCCCTTCTGTCGCTGTTACTAAACAGGCTTCGGCGGCTCCTCCAACGGTAATTTGTTCACCGCCGACCGTAATCGTTTTGGTTGATCTTATTGTATTTTTGCCACTGTTTTCAGCACCTTTTTTAGAAGAATTTTGTGTCTCAGATGCCTCTTTTTTTAGATTTTCATTTTCTTGTTTTTGTTTTTCAGCCTGAGCATCAACCTGAGAAGAGGCTCTTTCTACAGTTTCTTTTAATTGACCATTTTGTGAATCAATTGCATCTAATCGCGCATTAGCTGCTTGCGTCTGAGAAGATGCTTCTGTTACCTGAGGTGCTATTTCATTAATTGTTGCACTTCTTTCTTTAATATCATTTATCAATTCTTTTGCTCGTTCAGAGTTACTATTATCCTGAGGTTGTTCTGCCGGAGCACCGGGCTGTTTTTTATTTGTCTTGCTATTTGCCTTTGCATTATTTTTAGCAACATTATTGTTTTTGGTTGTATTCTTGTTCTTAGGCTTATTATTATTGTTGTTATTGTCAGAATTTTGAGGCGCACCTGTTAACCCAATATTGTCTTTTAATCCGTCAAATAATCCGCCGAGGAAACTGCCGCCTAAGCTTAACATTCCAGCACCAAGTCCGCTGCCGGATCCTAAACCGCTAATTGCACCGGATAGTATATTTTGAGCCCCATTCATTGCAAAGCTGCCAAGCCCGCCGACAAGCGCTTTACCAAATTCAAGTCCCAAACCGGATGGAGCACCTTGATTTTTATTATTGTTATTATTAGAGAAACCGGAAAAATCAGTTTCAGGAGCTTCTACTCCCAATTGCGCAAGCTCTTGTTTATCGCTGGCTATTGCCTGAATATTTTCATCAATTTGAGCTTTTTTATCGGTAGCACCACCTTGAATTTCCTGGAATTGAGCGGATACTTTTTTAGTTTCTTCCTTTAGCTGATTAAATGCAGATGACGCGGCTTTAATAATTTGCTGCAACTCTGCTAAATTAGCTTTTGAAATTCCGTTAATAGTCTTTCTGTTCAATTTGTGTTTTTGATTTGCTGTTGTATCTTTGAGAGCAGTAGTCTGTTCTTTTGTAGTGCTGCTATTTAAATCAGCTCTCTCACTAACCCCGTTAATTGCTGTTTGCAATAAATCTTTCAATTTTCCTTCTAAATCATCCGACAGAGAGTTTCCCAAACTATCAAATATAGAGCCATTCATCGTCATAGAAGGATCAACCGGCTGCTCAGCATCAGCTGCGTATGTTTTATGCGAATCTTCATACGCCTGGAGCATTTCCAAATTTCGTTTTTGAAAATCATGTGATGATTCTACTCGACTCATATACTCTCTCTGATTTTTACATGCGTGAACGCATGTATATAGCTATACAAATATATAAAGTTATAAAAGAGATAACGATTTCAAAGATATTTTTTTTCGTTACATTACTTTACACTTAGCGAATTATTAGCAATTATGCGACACAAAAAAAACTTTTTATATATAACCAAGTATAAATTATTGAGAATTTTTATGCCTAATGAAGATGATAACAATATAATTAATGAACAGGCTTCACCTGATAATCCGCCTGTTGCAGAAGAACCTGCAGCAGAGAATCCACCTACAGCAGAAGAACCTGCAGCTCCAAAAGTACCTGTTGTCGAAGAGCCACCTGCTTCTGATAATCCTGTTGCGGATGAACCGCCTGCTACTGAAAATCCGGTAACTGACGCGCACCCTGTTGAAGTTGGCGGAGCAATTAAACACCAATCGGAATTTAACACTGATAATGGTGCGTATTCACAAAAAACAGGTGCAACACTTGATATAAAAGAAGGTGATAACAGTTATTCCGCAGGGCTATATATGTTAACCCCGCAAAAATTTCAAATTGAAGGAATTTATTCAAGAAATTTATTTAGTCAAAATGTAACCCCTAAGGATAATTTCGGAGTTTCTGCCGCATACAGAAATCAAACAAATTTTTCAACAACCGGCGTAACCACATCTAACAGATTTTCTGTTCAGCAAAATTATACACATAAGTTTGATAACGGATGGAAAGTCGGAGCTTATGCAAATGAAAACGTTAAAGTGAATTTTTCCAGCAACGGTGCGACTTCAAGTGTCGGATATATAGCAGGGGTATCGGCAGGCAAAGGAAAAGTTTCCGGCTATGTTGAAAATCAGGGAGATTTGAAACTTGCTAAAAATCCGTCTTTCGGCTCGTTCATTAATGTAGGATTTAAAATATCACTATAATTAATAAATAGCCCTGTTACAGAGTTGTAAATAATTGCTTTTTAATTTAACATTATTTATAGTTAGGTTAAGGAGTGAGTTTTATGATAAACAATTCTGTCTTTAATTACTTTACCGTTAAAAACGTTATCTTTTTTTTAGTTTTGGCACTTTTGGTCGTATTTGCAATACAAAACCCTGAAGTTGCACTGATATTTTTTGTTTCTATGGTAATTGCGTGCTCTTTAAATCCATTGGTTAACCGTCTGAATATAAAATTAAAAAGACCTGTAGCCGCACTTATCGTTTTGGGAACTTTTATCCTTGCTCTGTGTCTTTTCTTAATGCCTATAATTATAATAGGCATTTATCAGATACTTTCACTCGATGCTAATTTTGATAAATTTATGGAAAATGCCGAAATTTTTATTGCAAACCATCATATACTTCAGCAGTTTGGCATAAGCAAAGCAGGAATTGCAAATTCTGTAATGAATTTATTTACCAATGCCGACCAGTATATTGATAATATGATCGCTTTTATAAAAAATATCGGCTCAGGAATGGTTTATGTATTCATTACAGTAATTTTCACTTACTTCTTTATGGCTGATACAACATCAGTAAAAACGACTTTTTTGGATTTATTTCCGTCAAACATAAGACCACGTGTTGAGGAAATTGTCGATATAATTGCAAGAAAAATGGGAGGATACATAACCGCTCAGTTCTATGCAATTTTAAGTGTCGGTATTGTTATGACAATAGGTTTGCTTATTTTCAGAGTGGATTATGCAATTCTTTTAGGCTTACTTACCGCAGTACTTGATTTAATTCCTGTTGCAGGACCTGCTTTAGCACTTGTTATTTGTTTAATTGCGGCTGCGGGTTCAGGCTGGGTTCCGATTGTCGGAGTAATCGTTTCATTTATCGCTGCACAGCTTATAGAAAACAATTTTGTAAGACCTTATGCTTTCAGTAAACTGCTTAAAATACATCCGGTAATGATATTTTTATTCTTATACATTGCGGCTAAGTACTTAGGTGTAATCGGAGCATTATTTGCACCGGCAATGGCGGCTATGGTCTGCGTTTTAGTTGAAGAATTATATATTAAAAATATAGAATAGGGGAAGAATATGAACATAGTTAAAAATCTTGAAGGCAATGACTTAATGATTTCCTTGGACGGAAGATTAGACACAATTTCATCCGCTGAGGTTGAAAAATCAGTGAAAGGAAGTCTGAAATCAGGGTATAACCTGATACTTGATTGTTCAAAATTAGTCTTTTTGACATCATCAGGACTTAGAGCAATACTAAGTATTCAAAAAGAGGTTTACGCAAACGGCGGCAAAATGGTTTTGAGAAAAGTAAACCCTGACATTATGAATATATTTGAAATGACAGGCTTTTCAAATATTTTGATTATAGAAAACTAAAAGATAAATAAGTATTTTATTTGTTAATGTAATCAACAAGACCTTTTAAAGCAAGAAAATAACTGTTTTCTTTAAATCCTATAACCTGCGCAAGACAAACACCTGACAATAATGATGTATGCCTAAATTCTTCTCTTGCGTGAATATTTGTCATATGGACTTCAACAAAAGGAGTTTTAACAGAAGCAATAGCATCTCTTATTGCAACACTGGTATGTGTATATCCTCCTGCATTAATCAAAACGCCGTCATACGAATTAGATTTTTGAATTTTATCAATAATATCTCCTTCGTGATTACTCTGAAAAACATCTAATTCACAGGATAAACTTTTTGCATACTCTTTTAATTTTGTTTCTATTTCATCAAGAGTAATACTGCCGTATTTTTCAGGCTCTCTTGTTCCTAACATATTTAAATTCGGACCGTTAATTAATAATAATTTCATAAAAACTCCTTTTCCTCGATTATACATTATCAATTTAAAATTGAAAAGACAAAACTTTAAAAATTAATAGTTTATGCTAAAATAAAAACAAGAAAAGAGAGGCATTTATGGAACAAAGACGCTGGTACGACAGAGATCCTATTTTAAGTGAAGCACTTGAATTATTAAGGTTATCACCGGAAAAAACGAAAGAAGAAGCTGCAAATTTTATGATTCAGCTTCAGGAACAGGTTGCCGCTGATGTCATAGACAGAGTTTATGAAATTATGCAGACATATCAGGGTAAAGGAAACCGTTGGTACGATAATGACCCTGTCGTAATGAGAGGAATTGAACTTTTAAGAGAAGCTCCTCCTAAAATTCAGAGAGTTGCCGCCTTAAAATTGTTATTAGCATTAGAACAGAAGAGTTTTGAAGATATAAATTTATAAAATGAAAGACATACAAAATACATCGGACGACAGAGGAGTCAATATTCAGAAAGTAGGGATAAAAAATTTAGATATCCCGCTAATTATTCAGCGCAAAGATGAAGAAAATCAGGTTGTCAATGCAATAGCAACAGCGTGCGTTTCTCTGCCTGCCGAATATAAAGGCACTCATATGTCAAGATTTGTAGAAGTTCTGAATGATTGGAAACATAAAAATCTGCTCGGAGTTGATATCAAAGGCTGCGTCAGCGCATTTGTAGAAAAACTCAATGCGAAAAGCGGTTATCTGAAATTTGAATTTAAGTATTTTTTAGATAAAACATCTCCTGTTACAAATATCGTTTCAACTATGTGTTACAACTGCTCTTTTGAGGGATATTTAGAAAATTACGGGGAAGAAGACGAAGAATATAAATTTGTATTAGGAGTAAAAGTTCCGATAACTACACTTTGTCCCTGTTCAAAAGAAATATCAGATAACGGTGCACATAACCAAAGAGCAATAGTATCCGTAAAAGTTTCTTATGATAACGAAGATCATATCTGGTTAGAAGATTTAATCGAAATGGTTGAAAAAAATGCATCCTGCGAATTATTCCCTATTTTAAAAAGGGAAGATGAAAAATACGTTACGGAAAAAGCCTACAATAATCCGAAATTTGTTGAGGATGTTTTGCGCGATGTTGTACTAAACCTAAGAGAAAACGAAATCGTAAATTCATTTGAAGTCGAATGCGAATCAATGGAAAGCATCCATAATCATTCAGCATGGGCTTATCAGGCTGAATAAATTTTATCCTCCGGCATTATCGTTGTTTTTTACCGCCGCCGCCACCGACACTTTCTGTTTCTCCGTCTGCAAGATCTCCGGGTTCAACTTGCCCCGGTTTACCTCCGTATGATTTAGATAACTCTGTTAAATCAGCAGTTAAACCATCATACTCAGCCTGTTGAACTTCTGTTTCAGCTGTTGCGGCTAATGCATTATCGTACAGCATTTGTGAATTTGTCGTAAACATTTCTGCTTTTGCCTCGGCCTCTGCTGCTTTTTTAGATTCCGATACCGAAATCACACCTGTTGTCACTGCCATAGCAGCTGCAGCACCATAAATTAAGTAATTAGCAACATTTTTACCACTCGCCATCATACCTGATATACAGTTTTTACCGGTCATTAATGCTCCAACTGTAGATAAAGTCATAGCGATTTTATTTTGCTTATCAATATTTGCTGCTTCCTGTCCGTAGGGAACCATTTGTGCACTCAGTTCTGCTTTTTCGTTGAATTCATTAATGTTGTTATCTATGGCACCGCCATTTGCAAGAACATCGTCAGTTATACTTGCTACGTCTTTTCCGGTTCCTTCACGAACAACTGCCGACCTGTCAGCAGCTACTCCTGATAAGCCCTTATTACTGTTGGCAAGCGCACTTGATACTGCATCACTCTTAGAAGCTTTATCTTCATTTTCAGCAACTATGCCCATAGCTTCTTCATATTCCATTGCTGCATATTCTTTCTGTGCGTCTGCCTCCATCATTTTAGCATTAAAATCATATTCAAATTCTTTTTGTGTAGCCTTAATAGCTTTATCCTGAGCCGCTATAGATTTTTTCTGTGCGGCTTGTGTTATAAGAGCAGACGCCATACCCATTGCTGCAGTAACCGAGGTCATTATTGCATGTCTGAGAGTACCAGGGCCTGACTTATTTTCATCTTTTGATTCTTCTGTCTCTGATTTTTTTTCATCGGATTCCTCTAATTTTTTTTCTTCGGATCCCTCTGATTTTTTTTCTTCGGATCCCTCTGATTTTTTTTCATCGGATTCCTCTAATTTTTTTTCTTCGGATTCCTCTGATTTTTTTTCATCGGATTCCTCTAACTTTTTTTCTTCTTCAGCTTTTTTCTTTGTCGCTGCTGGAGCGTCTGTTGAGGTCGTTTTATTTCCACCAAACAATTTACTTAATATACCGCCACCGCCGCCTGTTAAGCCGCCAAACAAGCCTTTTAACAGACCTCCACCGCCTCCGAGAAGAGAAAATAATGCACTTCCGGCTCCAAGCCCGAGACTCGTTCCTGCCGCACCTGCTTTCAGATTTTTCTTATCAAAGAGGCTTTTTCCGTCTTCGTCTTTATAATCAGTTTCGTCTTTACCCCATTCTTCAAGAAAGCCTTTCCACCTTGAAGATTTTGCTACCTGAGCACCAATACCGGTATCATCTGTACCGTTTTTGTAGTTCAGATAGTAATCTTTGGCCTGATCGTACGTTAAATTGTTTACGTTTATTGCCATCTTGCTCTCTTATGGTTATACATAACAGACATATACTTTTATGCCTAATAATATAAAGTATTTTAAAAACTCATTATTTCAGTGATTAAAACATGTTTTACAAAACTTAACATGTGTGCTTTATCCTTACAATCAACATCAGGATGAGTATAAATTTAATTAAGTAAACGGCTGTACTGCCACGCTATCGCTCGCATAGACATGTTATTGCGAACGACTGAAAGGAGTGTGGCGATATCGCTTTTTTGCACAATCATTACAAATATTAGCCTGATTGTTTCAATACTTCGTGTTTAGCAGTGACATTGTTGTCATGCTGAACTCGTTTCAGCATCTGTTAAATTATGCAGTAAAAGAAACAGCCATTTTTAAATATAGTGGGTTAGATCCTGAAATAAATTCAGGATGACATATAATGATTATTTCATGTCATCGCAAACACCCGAAGAATCTCTTGTTTAATATTAGAGTCTAACCTAAGAGCTTAACATGTACTTTTGGGATGGGTTAAATGTTACAAATAATTAAACAAATTTTGCGGTATTAGTATCCCAAAAGCAAATATCTGCTAAAATTGTATTATGAAAGAAGATGATATAATTAATGCAATACAACAGACACTACACTCAAAATACATTGGCGATGATTGTGCCTGTTTAAGAGATTTGGGAATTGTTGTAACTCAGGACAGTTTAGTAGAAGATATACATTTTAAACGCAATCTTATAACCCCGTATCAGCTCGGATATAAATCAATAGCAGTTAACATGAGTGATATTTATGCATCCGGGGCTGATCCTACATATTTAACACTTGCCGCTTCATTTCCTAATGATATTACTAAACCTTACATACTGGAATTTATGAACGGCTGTAAAGATGCCGCAAATCCGGCTCAGATTGTAGGCGGAGATGTCACAGGCTCTGATAAAATTTATATCTCTGTTTCCGCTATCGGAAGACTTAACGGAAAGCATATTTCATCACGTTCAAACGCAAAAGTCGGATACAAAATAGTTACAAGCGGAGAACACGGTTCAAGCGGAGCAGGGTTATATATGCTTGTTCACAAAATGTTAACCCCGCAAAAATTCATAGAAAAACACTTAATGCCAAGGCCTGCTCACAAATTCTCTTATGAAATTTCTTCAAAAATTTGTGATGACTACGCAATGATGGACACGTCTGACGGGCTTATGGATGCATTGCTGAAAGTTGCACAGGCAAGTAACGTAAAAATGTGCATAGATTTTGATAAAGTTCCGTATGATAAGGAACTGGAATATCTTTTCCCTGAAAGTTATACCAATTTCATTTTCTTCGGGGGTGAAGATTATCAGCTTATAGCTGCAGTTCCTGAATATATGCTGAATAATATTTCAGATTGCCACGTTATAGGAGAAGTAAAAGAAAAAGCTCCTGATGATGATTATGTTGAAATAAATTACGGAGACAGAGTTGAAAAATATTCAAGTGCAAATGACAGAATTTTTAGTCATTTCGGGCAGGGCGCAGAATTAGAGGATACAATTTAAATGGATTTTTCAGTTATTATCACTGCAGGCGGAACTTCCTCGAGGTACGGAAACAAAAATAAACTTCTTGAAACAATCAACGGAAAAACTATTATTGAATATACTGTTGAACAGTTTTTGGATTTTGAAGAGATTATCGTCTGTGCAAATGAAAGCATTATTCCTGAAATAAAAAAATTCTTACCCGATAAAATAAAAATTATAAAAGGCGGAGAAACGAGACAGGCATCTGTTTATAACGGATTACAGGAATGTACGGGAGATTACGTTTTAATTCACGACGGTGCAAGACCTTTGATTTCAAAAGATGTAATAAAAAAAACTATGGAAGAAGTAAAAAACAAAAATGCACTAACTGTTGCCGTGAAAACTGTTGATACAATTAAAAAAGCGGATAAAACAGGAAAAATTATAAGTACAATAGACAGAAGCGATTTATACAATATACAAACTCCTCAGGCTTTTAAAACAACTTTGATTAAAGAAGCTCACGAAAAATTAAAAGGTAAGAGTTTTACGGACGATGCAGGTATGCTTGAGCATCTCGGATTTGATGTTTATGTCATTGAAGGGGAATATAAAAATATAAAACTCACAACAACGTATGACCTTAATTATATAAAGACTTTTATTGAAGATTAAAAAAGAGATAACTTTTCGGTTATCTCTTTTTTATCATATATTTTTTTACTTACGGTGTTAATCTGTCCATTAAACGAGGGAACGGAATTGTTTCTCTGACGTGGTGAAGCCCGCAAATCCACGCTACAGTTCTTTCAATACCAAGACCGAAACCTGCGTGAGGTACTGAACCGTATTTTCTGATATCTAAGTACCAGTTAAATACATCTTCTGAAAGTCCCTGTTCTTTGATTTTTGCTTTAAGTTTTTCAATATCTTCTTCTCTCTGACCGCCGCCGATAATTTCGCCGTAACCTTCAGGTGCTATCATATCAACACAAGCCGCGGTATTATTTTCTGCCTGTTTCATATAGAAGGCTTTTACACACATCGGATAGTGGTGAATCATTACAGGCTTATCAAATTCTTCAGAAATAAGAGTTTCTTCATCTCCGCCCAAGTCTTCACCCCACGGAGTATCGTTTCCTTTCTTATGAAGAATTTCTATTGCTTCGTCATAAGTAATTCTCGGGAACGGACGTTTGATGTTTTCAAGTTTTGAAATATCTCTTTCAAGTAATTCCAATTCAGGTCTGCAATGAGCAACAACTTCCTGAACAACGTATTCAACAAATCTTTCTGCTAAATCCATATCGCCGTAAATATCCATAAATGCGACTTCAGGTTCAACCATCCAAAACTCGGTTAAGTGACGTCTTGTTTTTGATTTTTCGGCTCTGAATGTCGGCCCGAAGCAATATGCTTTACCTACAGCCATTGCTGCCGCTTCCATATACAATTGACCGCTCTGTGTTAAGTATGCTTTTTTATCAAAATAGTCTGTTTCAAAGAGGTTTGTTGTTCCTTCACACGCATTCGGTGTAAATATCGGAGCATCAACAAGAGTAAATCCGTCATTATCGAAGAAATCTCTTACTGATTTAATAATTCTGTGTCTTATTCTCAAAATTGCTTTCTGTTTTAAAGAACGCAGCCAAAGGTGTCTATTTTCCATTAAGAAGTGAGTTCCGTGTTCTTTCGGAGTGATAGGATAATCAGTTGCTACGGATAAAACTTTTACATCCTGAGCATCAAGTTCGTAACCTATTCTTGAACGTTCATGTTTCTTAACCGTACCTGTTACTTCTACAACAGACTCCTGAGTGATTTTATCAGCCATTGAGAAAACTTCTTCCGAAACGTTACCCTGAAAAACAACTGCCTGAATTTCCGCAGTACCGTCTCTTAACTGCAAAAAGTGTAACTTTCCGCTTGATCTTTTATTATAAAGCCATGCCTGAATTGTTACGGTCTGACCTTCATATTTTCCAATATCACTGATAAAAATCTTTTCCATAAATAAAACTCCTCTTACTAACGACTAAAACGTATAACCAATTCTAACACAAAAAATTATTTTTTATCTTATTTAATTTACATTTTTATACTATAATTATTCTATGGATAGAAAAGAATTTTTAAACGTAAAAAGAATTGTTGTTAAACTTGGTACAAACATCCTGAGAAATGAGCACGGAGAAGTCGCACTACCCCGAATTTATTCATTTATCGAGGATATTTCATCACTCGTAAAAGCAGGAAAAGAAGTTATTTTGGTAACCTCGGGTGCCGTAGGTTTCGGAAAGAAAAAACTGAATATAACTTCAACCGACAGCCCTGCACTTAAACAGGCATGTGCCGCAATAGGGCAGGGAAAACTGATGTCCATATACGAAGACGGTTTTGATACCTATAACATTATTACAGGACAAATTCTTTTAACGGAAGACGATTTTTCACAGAGAAAGAAGTATTTGACTTTAAGGGCAACTTTAAACAGATTACTTGAACTTAAAGCTGTACCTATTATAAATCAGAACGATACAGTAACAGTTATTGAATCGGACGATACATTTAACGATGTTCAGGTTTGTTTTCAGGATAACGATAAACTTTCGGCACTTATCGCAAGCGAACTCGATGCAGATTTGCTCATAATCTTGTCTGACGTTCCGGGACTTTATAAAGAAAATCCAAAACTTAATCCGAATGCTGAATTTATAAAAGAAGTAACAGGTGTAACCCCTGAAATCCTTGCAATGGGAACAGATGCATCAGAAGGCGGCAGAGGCGGAATGAGAACCAAACTTGAAGCTGCTAAACTCGTTACAAGATACGGCGGAAAAGTTTTAATCGCAAACGGAAAAATTCCTTTCGTCCTGAGCGAAATTTTCAATTACAAAGAAATAGGAACAATGTTTATACCAACTGTTGAATACCTCTCAGAAAAGAAACGCTGGATAGGTTATGCAACAAATATAATCGGAAAACTTATCGTAAATGACGGAGCAAAAGAAGCTATTCTTAAAAAAGAATCCAGTCTTTTGCCGATAGGAGTTGTAAGTATTCTGAATGACTTTAAACGGGGAGAGGTTGTTTCAATAAGAGATACAAACGATGTTGAATTTGCAAGAGGAATCGTAAACTACAACTCTGAGGACTGTAAGAGAATTATAGGAAACCACTCAAAAGAAATTCTCAACGTTTTGGGCTTCAAAAATTACGATGCAATTATCACACGTGACAACATAACTATTTTATAATAAGAAAGGCTGTTATGGATTTCCTTACTATCGCAGAAAACGCAAAAAAAGCATCTGTCGAAATATCAGGCTTATCAACAGAGCTAAAAAACAATGCCTTGCAAAAAGTCGCAGAGGCACTTGAAGCAAATAAAGACAAGATTTTTGAAGCAAATAAAGAAGATTTGGAACAGGCAAAAAAACTCGTTGAATCAGGAGAGTTAACCCAATCCGTTTTTAACCGTCTTAAACTCGACGAAAACAAAATGAGGGATATGATTCAGGGGGTAAAAGATATCATAAAACTTGATGATCCCGTTAATAAATATCTTTTAAAAAGAGAGTTGGACTCTGATTTAAAATTATACAAAGTTTCCTGTCCTATCGGAGTTTTGGGAATAATTTTTGAAGCAAGACCTGATGTTATAACGCAGATTTCAGCACTTGCGATAAAATCTGCAAATGCCGTTATCCTAAAAGGCGGAAAAGAAGCCTCTAACACTAACCGTCAGATTTTTGAAGTATTAACAGAAGCCTTAAACAATGCCAAAGGTTTTCCAAAAAACGTCATAAATCAGGTTTATTCCAGAGACGATGTCGCAAAAATGCTTGAAGCAGGCGAATACATTGATTTGATAATTCCAAGAGGCGGAAATAATTTAGTTAAATACATAAAATCAAACACAAAAATTGCCGTTTTAGGTCACGCTGACGGAATTTGCCACATCTTTACGGATGAGTCCGCAGACTTAAATATGGCATCAAAAGTCATTATCGATGCAAAAACTCAGTACCCGAGTGCCTGCAATTCGGTTGAAACTTTATTAATTCATAAAAATTTCAAACACGCAAATGAACTTTTGGAAAACCTTAAAAATGCGGGAATAAAACTTATTGATAAGCCTGATTCCTGGCATTTTGAGTATTCGGATAAAATTCTTGCCTACAAATTTGTTGAAAATGTCGACGAGGCAATAAATCATATCAACAAATACGGCTCCGGGCATACGGAGTCCATAATTACAGAAGACAAGGCAAATGCGGAAAAGTTTATGAATTTGGTTGATTCTGCAGGGGTATACCATAACGTTTCAACAAGATTTGCTGACGGGTTCAGATACGGGTTCGGAGCCGAAGTCGGAATTTCCACAAACAAAACCCATGCAAGAGGTCCTGTCGGACTTGAGGGTTTAACCATTTACAAATACAAATTAGTCGGAAACGGAAATATCGTTGACGATTACTCAAAAGGGATAAAAAGTTTTCACCACAAAGATTTGGAGATATAAATGAAAATCGGTATTGTCGGCTTAGGTTTAATTGGCGGCTCAATTTACAAAAAATGTAAATCGTTGGGAATTGAAGTTGTCGGAATTTCAAAATCACAAAAAGGAATAGAAAACGATATTTTTGATGACTATTCAAAACTGAAAGACTGTAATTTGGTTTTTGTATGCTGCCATATGAGAGAAGTTTTAAAGGTTTTAAAAGAATTAGACCTTTATCTGACATCTGACACAATGGTTTGTGATGTTTGCAGCCTGAAAGAATTTGTATCAAAAGAAACTTACGGATTTAAATTTGTTCCGACACATCCAATGGCAGGAACGGAAAAAAGCGGGTTTGAAAACTCTTTTGCTGAAATGTTTGAAGGTGCAAAATGGGTTATAACACCCGTTGATAATACCGACATAACCGAGTTAAAAGGTTTTATTGAAAAAATGGGTGCAACTCCGGTTATCTCAACACCTAAAGAACACGATGAAGCGGTTGCACTGATTTCTCATATGCCAATGGTCATTTCTCAGGCACTTTTTGCGGCAACTGAAAACAACGATTTAGCAAAGAAACTCGCATCGTCGGGATTTCGTGATATGACAAGACTTGCAATGTCAAACGTTGATATGGCATCTGATATGGTAAACCTTAACCACGAAAACATACAAAATGCCATTTTGAAACTTTATTCAAACGTAGGCGATCTGATAAAGGAAAATTATCCCGAAAAAATCTCAAAAATAAAACAAGAACGTGAAAAAATGTACACAGGCGGAAAAAATGTACTTTAAACAAGGCTTAGTATAAACTCTTCATTTTGTTATATGCAATTTGAGTTGAGTATGGTAGATACTGAACTACTGATAATGGTCTGTTCCAACCGGGTGCTCCGTCTGAAATATCAATATCATTTATAAAAGAGTATAACTCAGCAAACTCTTCATCTGCGCCAAATTTTCTTGCATAATCAGAGGGCATTCCGTCTTCAACAAAGTATTCACAATTCATAAATTTTTGCATTATATATTCTGCATTTTTATTTTTATTACGAGTTTTGAAATTCTTAATTTCAAAATTTCTTGTATCCGAATAGTATTTATCGTCACTCCATCTGACTAAATGCTTATCACTGCTTTTTGAATCATCACAATTTATACCGTGTCCCAATTCATGGAGAAATACATTTATCCCAAAATAATCATTCATTTTTATTTTGCTTCCGTCGTAATTAAAAAAACAATCTTGACCATCAAGCCACGTTAATTTTTTTATTTCTTCATTAAATTTTAATATAATATCACCTGACAAATTTTTAACATAATTTTTTAACATCTCTTTTTGTTCGTTATTTACTTTTTTGTCTGATATTTTTTCTTGCCCTCCTTCTAACGACTCCATATTTTCCTGAATCATATCAGCCAAATTTATAGTTGTTTTTTGACCGTTATGTTCAACGGTCAAAACATCACCAGAAAGTCCGCTTATTTTATATGTTTTTCCATTATGAGTTGATATCGCTGTATCATTATCAATTTTCTCGTACGTTCTATTCTCTTCAATTATCGATTTACCTGAAGAATTTTTAAAAACAAGGGTCATTGTTTTTTTATTTCCGTCATTCACAACTTCCTTGTTTACTGTTGTTCCGTTTACACATTTTACAAAGAACTTCTGAATTATTTTATTGCCATCTTTTTGATAATCTACGCTTTGAACAGTATTGCCATTAGAATCATATACTTTCATGTTTTCAAAAATACCTGAATCTATGTATTTTCCATGTATCGGATCAAAAATTTTAACACTCTGGTCATTTCCGAATGCCTTTGTATATTGAGGTTCGGAATATGTAACCAAATTACTCTTATTTTGAATGGCAATATTTTCTAAGTATCTAACAATTAAATTATCAGATTGTTCAGATTTAGTACCAGCAGTTTTCTCTTGATTTGATCTAAAATTAGGCTGCAAACCTGTTACAACATTATAAGATTGCTCAGGTCTGATACCGGTAGTTTGCGCCTGATTTGATCTAAAATTAGACTGCAAACCTGTCATAACATTCATTTTACTTATTGATAAATCTTCCATTAACTTACCGAAAAACACTTAAAATAACCGATTATAAATAATTAAAGTTTTTCTAGGATAAAAAATTGCCTTTTATTAACATTAATTTACAAGTCTGACAAGGAGAACAATTACGCCAATTTAATTTACCCCTTTACCCCCCTAAACGTTCAAAAATTTGCAAAGGCTTTTTATAATACTTCTTACACTGTTTGAATCCGGAAGCGGAATATCCGTATAGTATTCATTATATTTTTCTATAATATTCTGAGGTAAATTTTCACCTCTCTCCATTGTTTCTGCTAAAAATTCTAAATATTCGTCCTGTTCTTCTCTGTATTCGATATCCTGACGCCTTATATCTTCATCGGCCTCATAGTGAATAAGTGCGTGATAAACTGCCATAATATTTCTGTCATTTAAATTAGTCGGAAACTTTAGCAGCGCAACTCTTACGGGTATTTGTTTTGTCAAAACTGCATATATTAATCTTGATATAAATAATCTTGTATCGTTTCTGTTTTGTTGTGTCATTTTAATGATTTGAAATCAAAATCTACATCTCTCGGGCCTAAATTTACTTTCGTATAATTTACAGAAGGACCTTCTGACATATCTAAGGTAATTCTTCCGTTCCGTGCGGTACTATACGAAACACCTTTCAAAGAACCTAACTTACTTTCGTGTTTAATATTAATTTGTCCGTTTTGTTTCATGTTACATGAGCACAACAAAAACGGCAAAAACATTGCTAATAATAACACTAAAAATTTTTTCATATAATTCCCAAAATTTATGACCTGTCTTTAATTATAACTCATTTTTTAAAAATTTCCAGTCCCCTTAAATGATTCTATCTTTTGTAAATATTTATTACAGATAAAAATTTTAATTAGCAAAAATATTTATCACGATTTTTAAAATAAATGTTAACGAGGTATTTATTATTAATATTAAGAAGGAGTTAATTAGATGAACGTAACAGGAGTATCAAACGTAAATTGCCACAAAGTGAGCAATACGAACTTTAAGGCTGCTTATGTAACATTAAGCGAAAAAAATTTGGGTGAACACATAAATAACAACGTTGTTGATAAATACAACGATTATTTATACACAATTGTAAAATCTCAGGCAGATCCGAAATTTGAAAATTACAAAGACAATACAGATTTCTGGGTATTAGGTGCAGGTGCAGGTTCAAGATTTGTCCCTGTTGCTGATGCTTATGAACACAAAACAGGCATTCCGGCAAACAAAATCAGTTTACCTGTTAAAATGACAGATGGTCATAACATCCACATGTTAGATTGGGCAATGGCTATGGCAACTCCGTTTGCTGACGGCAAAATTGAATCTAAAATCGCTAAAGAAAAATCAGGTTCTTTCGGGGACATCTACAAACATAACAGAGAAGTCTTAGACAGAGGCGGCGAATTAAAAGACACTATCGTTTGCTGCGGCGACAACGTTTTCGGGGCTAAAAAAGGCGAACTGGATAACTTTATGGTTGATATTATTAACGACCCGACTAAACAATTAGGTCTTGTAGGGGTTAAAAAATCTCCTGAAGTCGTTGCAAAAAGATTCGGAGTCTTAAAGACAGCTCCTATTGAAGGAAGAGATGATGTAGTAAGTTTAACAGGTTTTTCTGAAAAACCGCCTTACGAAGAAGCATTAAACTACAGATTACCTGACGGTAACTGCATTGCAAATACAGGTATGTTCATTATTAAGAAAGAGGCTATGGAAACTTTAATGAATGAAATCGAAAAAAATCCTGACTTAATCAAGAAAGACGACGTTGAAAAATACGACTTTGCAAACGCAGTTAAATGGGTTCAGGGAAGATTCGGCGCTGAAGCATCTGATGTAAAACTCGTTGATACATGGGAAGATGTCGGCGAACCGAAAGCACTTTACCGTTTCTATAACCAAATACAAGATGGTGAATTTTTAGGCGAATTCGGTAAATACGGTAAAGTAATTCAAAATTCTATGAACAAGCAATATGATGCTGAAAAAGGACTTTTAAATTTATCAAACACACACAATAGCATTAAAGACTACTCGTCAGAAGAACTCGCAAATGCTGAGGTTGTTGACGGGGTGAAAATTCTTTAATTTTAAACAACACACACTTTTTAAGGGGTGACATTTGTCACCCTTTTTTTTGGGGTAAATAGAAGGGGGTGGTAAATGAAGGGGCTTAAATAATGGATTTGAATAGTTTAGGGGATTTTGATATAAAAAGTACGCATAAAAAAAGACCGCTGATGGCGGTCTCTTTTTTATATTTAAAAATATATTGTTTACTTCAATAAGAATGAAGGAATTTCTATAGGGCCTGAAGTAGGTTTTGCAAAACCTGCTGAAGGCTGTTGTTGAATCGAAGGCTGAGCCATTGAAGGTTTTGCCGGAGTTGTATTTTCTCTGAGGTTTACAAAGAAATCTTCCGGTCTTAATGACTTAGTTTCATTGATTTCCATCTTCGGCATTTGTTTTCTTAATTCAAAACCTGTTGCAATAACGGTAATCTGAATTTCACCCTGAAGATTTTCATCAACAACGTGACCGATGATAACTTTTGCATCATCAAGAACGGCATTGTTAATAATTCTTGAAGCTTCAGTAACTTCAGACAATGCCATATCAGGTCCGCCTGTAATGTTAACAATAACACCGCTTGCTCCCTGAATTGAAGATTCAAGAAGTTGAGAATTGATAGCAGCTTCAGCAGCTGTAACTGCTCTGCCTTCTCCTGAACCTCTTCCGATACCCATTAATGCTGAACCTGATGCTAACATTACGCTTCTTACATCTGCGAAGTCAACGTTTATCAAGCCCGGAATTGTAATTATATCAGAGATACCCTGAACACCTCTTGAAAGAACCTGGTCAACAATTGCGAAAGATTCATTCAAAGGTAAATTCTTAGGTACAACGTCAAGCAATTTGTCGTTAGGAATAACGATAAGAGCATCAACGCTTTCTTTTAATTTTTCAAGTCCCTGTTCAGCCTGTAACATTCTTCTCTTACCTTCGTATTCGAAAGGTTTTGTTACAACACCAATTGTTAAAATTTCAAGGTCTTTTGCTATTTTTGCAATGATAGGTGCAGCACCTGTACCTGTTCCGCCGCCCATACCTGCTGTAATAAATACCATATCAGCACCTTCTAAAGCTGCTGTTATTTCTTGCTGAGCTTCTTTTGCGGCTTCTTCACCAACTTGAGGTTCTCCGCCTGCACCAAGTCCTTTTGTAACCTGAGCGCCAAGCTGGATTTTATTTTTTGCTGCAGAACAATTTAATACCTGTAAATCAGTATTCATAAGCCAGAATTCAACACCTGATAATCCGCCTTTAATCATTCTGTTAACAGCGTTTCCGCCGCCGCCGCCAACACCTACAACTTTAATTTTTGCAGGATTGACTGTATTTGATACCGGCACCCCTGTTGATGCCGATGTAGTTGTTTCTTTTTTCCCAAAAATATCCGGTCCGTAATTTTCCACGATACATCCTCTTTTCGTTAAATATTATTCCTACAATATAATAACATAGTATTTTAAATAAGAAAAATAGTAAAGTTTTTTTTACCAATGTAAAGTTTCTTAAATAATGTTTTTATTATTAATTTAAGAAAAATTTTTATACATTTCCTGTTGAACTGTTTCTGTCATCTTCTAATTGTTTAAGTTGTTTCATATCAACTTTTTCATCATCAGAATATGTATTCATAACAGGAACATTTATCTCAACATTAACATCAGCATCAACCATTTCAAGTTCTGACTTATGAAACTCTTTTTGTTTTCCGTCCTCTAACTTAACCAAAACAGTTCCGTTCAGGAATTGTATCATACAAACTTTACCCAAACCCTGCGGGGTCATAACGGAAGATCCAACCGGAGGCATACCTTTTGCCGCTTCGATATAATTTTCATACTCATAAGTCAGACAGCAAAGTAATCTTCCGCAGGTACCTGAAATTTTACTCGGAGTAATAGGCATACCCTGATCTTTTGCAAGTTTTACGTTTATTGATTCAAATTTTCTGAGGAATGAGCAGCAGCAGAAAGTATTTCCGCAAATTCCAACACCTTCCATTATTGAGGTTTCGTCTCTGACACCTATATGACGCAAGTCTATTCTCATTCTTTTAAAAGTCTGAGTTAAATCTTTAAGCAGTTCTCTGAAATCAACTCTTTCAGGAGCAGTATAATAAAAAGTAATTTTGTGTTTATCAAAAGTAATTCGGCACTGAACTAAATTCATAACCAGTTTGTGCTTTTCAACAAGTTCTTTACACTTAAAAAATGCCGTAGTTTCTTCTTCTTTTATTTTTTCCAACTCTTCCAAATCTTTGTCGGACATAACTCTTATAACTTCAAAAGGTTCAGGAGTTGTTTTGTTTTCCCACTGAGAAACAATAACGGGAGTAACCCAGTATGCTTTAAGAGCTTCTTCACCCTTTTCCGTTCTTGCCAATACCATCTGTCCGTCTTGTATTTCTAAAGTTTCAGGAACTTTTAACGGCACAAATGTTGATTTTAAGTATTTTACTGCGTATTTAAACATAACTTTCTTCTTTTTTCAGCTTTCTGTTCATAAGCCCCGCAAGAATTTCTTCGGGGGTTATATCCGTATAAACGGCTTTATATATAGCATTAGATAAAGGGACTTCTATGTCAAGTTTTTCCGCCAAATCGCAAATCGCTTTTGAAGTCTGAACACCTTCAGCTACAGAACCGAGTTCTGCAAGAATATCGTCAATCTTTTTACCTCTTGCAATCATAGATCCGACAGTGAAATTTCTCGACATAGGACTTGAACAAGTCGCAATTAAATCTCCCATACCGGACAACCCGTATAATGTTGACGGATTTGCACCCAATCTCACGCTTACTCTTACTATTTCAGCCATACCTCTTGTCAAAAGAGAGCCTGCGCAGTTATCACCCAATCCCATTTCATGAGCAAACCCTGATGCAATCGCTATAACGTTTTTAAGACTGCCTCCTAATTCAACACCGATAACGTCATTGTTTGTATATAATCTAAATCTGTTCGGAACCGAACACAAATTCTGAACATATTCGGCAACTTCCAAATCTTCAGATGCTACCGAAGCCGCCGTCGGTTTGCCCATCAAAACTTCTTTTGCCAGAGTCGGACCGGAAAGAATAGCAATTTTTTGTTCCGGTAAGACATCTTTTATAACTTCTGACATTCTCATCAATGTATTTAATTCGATACCTTTTGATGCATTCAAAAGTATCTGGTCTGATTTTAAACCTGATTTTTTAAGGTTTTCACAAACACTCCTTATACCTGCCGTTGCAACTACCAAAAGAATTATATCCGCATCTTTAATTGCTGACGGCATATCTGAAGTTATCTGAACCTTATCCTGTAACTGAACCTCTAACGGTTTTGAACAGTGCTTATTGTTGATAAGTTCATCGTTCAAATCAGACTCACGCCCCCATACACAAACATTTTCAAAATTATCACTTAATAACCAAGCTAAAGTTAATCCCCAGCATCCCGGACCTAATACGGTCAATTTTTTTCCATTATTCTGCATCTTTTCTTTCCCCAATCACTTTTCTTAGAACTCCTGATTTTTTCCTCAATTCTAATCCTGCATTTTCAAAATCCAACTTTTTAACAAGGCTGACTATGGCAACTTTAATACTCCAATTACACTTTGATAAAGCCATATAAGCCTCTGATGTACTTACGCCGGCAATTTCAGACACAATTCTTATTGCTCTGTCTTTCAGTTTTTCGTTATTTGCTTTCAAATCTATCATAAAGTTTTCATAGGTTTTTCCGATTTTAATCATAGAACCTGTTGAAAGCATGTTTAAAATCATTTTTTGAGCAGTTCCGGCCTTTAATCTGCTCGAGCCTGCTATTACCTCCGCACCCACTTCAGTACAAATCAAAATACCGACTTCATCTGCAATTTTTCCCTTGGAATTACATGAAATTCCGACTGTTTTTGCCCCGACTTTGTCAGCCTGAGATAGAACGCCCAAAAGATATTTCGGGTTTCCGCTTGCTGAAATCACAACCGCAACATCTTTATCTGTCAGAATTTTTGCATCTTTTACTCCGGCATCAAAGTTATCCTCTGCTCCCTCAACAGCAGTTTTAAAAGCTGCTTCTCCGCCTGCAATAATCCCCTGAACCATATCTGGATCGGTACTGAATGTCGGAGGGCACTCCGAAGCATCCAAAACACCAAGTCTGCCTGACGTTCCTGCTCCAAAATATATCAGCCTTCCGCCATTTAAAAATTGTTTAGAAATCAAATCTATTGCCTGTGCAATTTTTTCGAGTTCATATTCAATAGCAAGCGCAACAATTTTATCCTCGTCATTCATTTTTCTGACGATTTCTATTGTCGGCAGCAAGTCGATGTCTTTGGTATTAAGATTTCTGTACTCGGTTATTGCTTCGCTCAAAATAAAAACTCCGACTAAATTTTCTTAACGAGACTAACAAGTTCAATTGCTGTTTTAGCAGCTTCAGAACCTTTGTTACCTGCTTTTGTTCCTGCTCTTTCAATAGCCTGTTCAATGTTGTCGGTGGTTAAAATTCCGAAAACAACAGGTATATCCTGCGATAAAGAGACCTGAGCAACACCTTTTGCTGCTTCGTTAGAAACGTAATCAAAATGAGGAGTTGCACCTCTTATCACCGCACCCAAAGTTATAATTGCATTATATTTTTTTGTTTCTGCACATTTTTTTGCTATGAACGGAATTTCAAAAGCACCCGGAACCCAGACTATATCAATATTTTTTTCGTCAACTCCGTGTCTTTTTAATTCATCAGTTGCACCTGATAACAATTTTGATGTAATAAATTCGTTAAATCTTGCAACAATAATGCAAAAACGTTCACCTTCAGATGTTAATAAACCTTCTATAATACTCATATTTAATACCTGCCTTTTAAACCCTCTTTACGAAAAAATTATAACACGAAGAAACATTACCGTAAATTAAAACATTTACATTTTTAATAATATTATGCAGTTTTTAAAGCGATAAAGATAAACTTATAACTAATCTGCCTGAATTTAGGCATAGTTATCCCATGCTAAGCCTCGCACTCTGCAAAAATTCCGCTGTCTTGGATTATTTCCGCTCGTTAACTCTTCACTCTGCTCAAAAATGCTTTCGCATTTTTCCGCTTCGCCGAGTCCACTCGCATGTGCGTTTCACGCACGAAAAAATCCGCTACGCATTAAATACTTTAAATGTTTCTTTTATATTTTCGGAAATGATATTTTGCAGACATTCCATTTCCGCATTTACGGAATTTTGTTCGGTTATAAGTCTTTTCATTTCCATATCGACATCTTGTTCTTTAACTTTCAGATCAGCCTGTAGCATTTCATATTTTGAAAGTGCTTCTTCTCTTGCTTCTATGTTAGTAACTTCAAATACTCTTGAAGATGATTTAGCCATAGTATCGTTAATGAGCCACGTACCGTTCTGCAGGTGTAAAGTAACACTTTCCGGATCTATGTCGCTGTAACCTGCATTGTCACTTTGATCTTTCCAGCCTCTTGCCAAACATTCAGTAATCAGGTTTACATAGAATTTATACTGATGGAACTGAAGTGCCGTCAATTGTCCCTCAACATCAATATGACTTGTAGCTTTTTTTGCTTCGGAATCCTGAGAGAATAGCTGCGTACGTCTGTTCCATCTGGTATTACTGTCATACGCATAACCATTACCAAATTGACCTGCTTGTTGTTCTTCCCAGGTGTTTTCGGTGTATCCGCCGTACCAATGCAAACAAAATGCATCCCACGCATTATCTATATATTCGTTCAATTTTGTAACGTCCTCGGCAGTAGTATAATCCTGTTTTAATGCTTTACACATCCATTCATTAACATTAGCCAGTTCCATTAAATATGCATCAGTGATCTCTTTATCGCCATTAATAAAATCATTCAACTGATCTTTAAAAAATCCGTAAAAATTATCTTCACCTTCGTTACCAAGATAATGAACCTGAGAAGCTTCAGTTCCGTCTAAACTTCTGCAATATTCAGTCTTTTCTTTTAACATTTCCAAGTTAGACAATATAGAATAAACAGATGCAACTCTTGTTTCACCCTGTTGGAATACCTCAATTTCACCCTGTGAGAAATTTTCAGGATTTGTATAATCACGATTGTATCCTGCGTTATATTCTTCGCTTCCAAATTCTGACCTTGCTATATCATACAAGTCATCTGCACTTGTAATCGTACCTGCGGCGCCATTTGTTTTTGCAAGTTTATCCTGAACCATTCCTATATAATAAAGTGCAACGTCCATCATGTTTTTAACACTGAAGGCAACTGATCTATCTGATCCATAACCATCGGAATCAACAAAATTGGTTCCATTATTGTTTACTTGGAAATGAGCTGCTTCTATTATAATGGGAGATATAGTCTCATTTGCTTCTTGTGCAGCTGCAAGCAGAATGTTATTAGTTCCGTTTTCGCTGCCTTGACCGACAGCACTACGAGTGTCGCTTGCATAAACGGAATATTCCATTTGATCTGCAACATTTTTTTTGAAATCGGCAAGATCTATATTTCCGTTATTATTAAATTGATCATCAAAATCAGCAAAATTACTGGTTATTATATTATCTAAATAAGTATCAACATTAGCTTTTCCATTATTTTTCTTTCCTGTACCCCAGTCATAATCAGCAGACCAGCTATCACGTAAAGTTCGTGCAGTTGCTTGTGCAATATAATCAAGGTACTCATCCATTTTATAGCGAAACATCCCGCTTTTATTTGCGGCATCAGCAAATCCATGTGCCCATTGATAAAGCGCTTGACTATAAGAACCTCCATTAGTTCCGCATATAGCATTTGCTATATCGTTTGTATAGTTAATAGATTGATATCCGTAGTCATCGTCATTCGGGTTATCTTCACTTATTCCAAAATCTCGTTTTATAAATACAACTGCATTATCTTTATATAATGTACTCCAGTATATATTATCATTTAAATAATGAGAATTACCGAAAGAATCCACGTATGCATGAGTATTTGCGACCTCTTGTAAAGCGTCCATATATCCGTCAGTATCTTCATCGTCAACATGTGAAAATGCAGACAAACCACCGGTTATCACCCCTATAAAGACTTGCCATCCGACACTGGTATCACTCATCCATTCGGTTGCAATCTTCCCTTGACTATTTATAGGAGTATCAATATATTTACCGGAAATTATATCCAGCGCCCTGTGATATGTCCACTTATTGTTGTTCTGGTCATTCTTGAATTCCCATACCGGTATCAATGATGTCGTTTTATTTACAGCACTTGCAGAAACTGTTTGATTCAGCATACTCAAGATATCTGAGTGTACAAACTTTTCATATCCGCCATCTCTTAAAGTGGTGTTTTCGACAGCTTCATAAACTTTTTTATTTCTGTCAAAATTCGGAATACCCATTATCTGTTCGATGATATACGGTGCCATTTTATCTTCGACAAAAGAAACCGTTCCCGGCATGTATCTGTCAGTTGCAATACCTGTCAGTCTTTCCATGTGATAAGGCATTGTACCTGATACAGCAATAGATCCTGATGGACTGTGAGGGAGAAAATCTTTATACTGCGAATAATCACCCCAAAATTCATTACTTTCTGCAGATGGACCGCCATATCCCAAAATACCTGAAGTTTCTTTTCCATATGCGCCGTCAAGTATTACTTTGCCTGTATTTCTGTCTGTTAAAATATATGGTCTGAAAGAATTCTGTGTCTGCGGAGTCATCAATGCTTCATAGGTAATATCTTCATAAGTGCCGTCTATAGAATCATACCACTGCAATTTTGTTTCAGAATAAGCATCATTATAAGCTTTTGCAGCTCTGTTCATGTCACGGGCTAACGCCATCTTTCTGTTAGATAAGACACCAAGGCGCATTCCTATACTGGACTTTCTGTCCTGTAAAGTTAAAAATCTGACCTGTGACGCTGCCATTCCCATATTTTGTAACTTTTTCCTTTATTTTTCCTGAATTTTTCCTGTAATTATCCCTTGTTATACATTTCATACATCGGCTATTTTTTATAAAAACTTTAATTAAATACGAGTTTTTAAACATATTGTTACAAAAATTTACAAAATATTTTTGAGTGAAGTTTATACAGCAAAACATGTTGCTGCGATATTTTTCACCTCATCCTAACCTTCTGTCTTGGATTTACTCCACGCTCGGTTTTGCCGTTGCTTCGTTATAACTGTCGCAACTTCAAACCTCGCTATCCGAATTTCACTCCGTTCAATACGTCCGTAAATCCGCCCTCAAGGGGGAAGGAACACTGCTCCCTCGCCTTACAGGAGAGGGTTGGGGTGAGGTGATAATCTTTTTGATTACATAAAACTTTCCACCTCATCCTTACCTTCTGTCTTGGATTATTTCCGCTCGTTAACTCTTCACTCTGCTCAAAAATGCTTTCGCATTTTTCCGCTTCGCCGAGTCCACTCGCATGCGCGTTTCACGCACGAAAAAATCCGCTGTCTTGGATTATTTCCGCTCGTTAACTCTTCACTCTGCTCAAAAATGCTTTCGCATTTTTCCGCTTCGCCGAGTCCACTCGCATGTGCGTTTCACGCACGAAAAAATCCGCTGTCTTGGATTATTGGCTGTTTCCAAGGTTGAATTGAATTATTCGGGTACGCATAGCCCTAAATCTCGCTTTCAAATCCTAACGGATTTTGTCGCTCAAACGGGCTATTTGCTCTCACGGGTTCCGTTCGCTTGTTTCTGCTTAGCTCACTTCACCCTGCCGAAAATTCAAAATTCCGCTACGCAGTAAATATTTTGAATCTCATGTTTATGTTATCTTTTATGACACTTTGCAGACCATCTAACTCTGTTTTTATTGCATTTTGCTCAGTTTCAAGTTTTTCCATCTGAGTATCAATACGTTCTTCTTTAATCTTCAGTTCTGTCTGAAGTGCTTCATATTTTGAAAGCGCAACTTCTCTTGCTTCTTTGTTGGTTACTTCAAATACTCTTGAAGATGATTTAGCCATAGTATCGTTAATTAACCATGTTCCGTTTTGCATATGAAGTGTAGTGGTTTGGGTATCAACTTTATCCTGATTTTTCCAGCCTCTTGCCAAACACTCTTTAACGAGGTTTTCATAGAATTTAAACTGATGCAGCTGTTGTATATTCAATTGGCCATCAATATCAAGTTGTTTTGTTGCTACCGCATCTGTTGAAGTTTGAGAAAACAACTGTTTACGTCTGTTCCATGGAGTACTCTCTGCAGCAGAATACACCGAACCTTGAAGCATGGTAGGTCCGTCATATGCATAACCATCTCCATCTGGACCTACCTGTTGGGCATTCCAGTTATTTTCCGTAAATCCGCCTGCCTGATATATATTCATTGCTTTTTGGATATTGTCAATCCATTTTTTAACATCACATAAGCCGCCGTATGTGGAGTAATCCTGTTTTAATGCATCACACATCCATTTATTTATGTTTGCAAGTTCAATTAATCTTTCATCATCTAAATTATAGCCATCCTCGCCATTAAGGATACCTAATAACACCGTTTTTAAGTCACCGTAAATACCTGAACTGTTTACATGTCCTTGTTCATCTACATCATAATTACCAATTGCTGAAACCGGATTATTTGCAAAACCATCCAGAGTGCTGCAGTGATCAGCTTTTTCTTTTAACATCTCTAAGTTGGATAACATTGAACGAACAGATGCAACTTTTGTTTCACCCTGCTGGAATATCTCAAGCTCACTTGTTGAATAGTTTGAAACCTCGGTGAAATAGTCTCCGTCTTTACCGTGGTTGCCGGCCATATATTCCTCAAAACCATATTGTGCATTTGGAATACTCATAAGTGAATCTGCAGTTATATTCGGATTATTATTAGTACCCTCAACAGCCGCGAGTTTTTCCTGTGTCAACGTGATATAGTACATTGCGACATCCATCAAAACCTTCAAGCTGAATGCCATAACAGAATCAGCTCCTGCATCATCAGGATCAAGGTTACGTGCATTATCTTTGGAATCTACTTCCCAGTTTGCAGCATTTACACGGATAGGAGATGCGATAGCATTTGCCTGTCTTACAATTGCCAAAGTAATGCTGTCAGTCCCGTTATCTGTACCAAAACCTACAGGGTCCTGTCCCTGCTGGCCGGATACAACAGTATACTCTACTTCTCCTCGATTTAAAAGTATACCTTTCTCTCCATCCCAATCAACTCTTTCGCCATTGGAACGATATTGTAAATCATCAGGCATTTTTGTTACTCTTATATAGAGGTTTGTATCTACGTTTGCCTGATATTCATCATTCCAAGATAATTTAGCTTGACTTTCGCCGCCATTTGTTCCATCATAAGAACCCATCATATGAGCTTGTGTCGCATCAGCAATAGAACTAATATAATCTGACATATCATATTTCAGCATACCGCTGTCATTTACCGCAGTTACAAAATCTTTTGCTATTGCTTTAATATTGTTTGATGTCCTTGAATAAGTAGTCGACCAGTTATAATTAACAGAATAAAGGGAATCATTACCGTCTTTATCTTTATCACCATCTGCTCCTGTGTTAACATCTGCAGGGGTAATAATAACAGCATTTGAATCATAAAGAGTACTCCAGTATTCTTTGCCTGTGAATTGATGTACATTTCCTGAATCATCAATATATGCACGTTGCTTTTTGATGTCAGTTCCGTTATAAGTGTCGGTCCATATATGTGTATCACAATAAGAACCAGACCCCCCCCAACCATTGGCATCAGCTCCATTATGATCATGCTGACTAAATACACCCAGCATATCTCCGTTTAAAATATTCATACCCATATGCAATATACCTGAATAAGAGCTTGTATGATCATTATATTCCCAAACAGGGACTCTTACGGAAGATCTGTCCGAAACATCAGTTGTAACCTCAGTCTTTAAATTTTTAATAAATTCTGAGTGGTCAACTTTTTGGTATCCGCCTATTGTTATATCTTCGTTTTCAACAGCTTTATAAGAAATTCTGTCCCTGTCAAAATTAGAAATACCCATCATCTGCTCAATTATATAAGGTGCCATCTTTACTTGGTCATAAGAAACAGAGCTCGGGATATAATGATCCCCTGTTACACCCGTCAATCTTTCCATATGATAAGGCATTGTACCGCTCAATGCCGTGCTGTTACTTACAGCAGGGAACGGCGAATCCTCTCCATTCCAGTAAGCAGTACTTGCAGAAGACGGACCGCCATGACCTAATAGCGCCGCAACATCCTGCCCGCCGTCAAGAATTACTCTTCCCGTACTTCTGTCCGTGATAAGAAACGGAGTATAAGAATTGCCCACATTTGGGGACATCATTGCATTATAAGTTATATCGGTATAGTTTCCGTTTATGGAATCATACCATTGTAAAGTCGTTTGTGAATATGCTTCATTATAAGCCTGTGCAGCTTTGTTTTGGTCACGGGTTAACGCCATCTTTCTGTTAGACAAGATGCCAAGGCGCATTCCTATCTGGGACTTTCTGTCCTGTAAGGTTAGAAATCTGACTTGTGACGCTGCCATTCCCATATTTTGTAACTTTTTCCTTTATTTTCCTGTAATTGTCCCTTGTTATATATTTCGTACTTCGGCATTTTTTTACAGAAACTTTAATTTTTTAGGACTATTTTTAACGCATTGTTACAAAAATTTACAATTTGTCACTGCGACTGAAAGGAGTGAATTTATCGTAAAGAATTAATTAACTCTCCCTCCCTTTTTAGGGAGGGTCGGGGTGGGTAAACAATCTTTTTATTCATTTACGGAATAACTACCCTACCTAACCTCCCCTGACAAGGGGAGGAACAATCTCTCCCTCGCCTTTGAGGAGCGACCTGCGAGCAGAGGATAGAAGCGTAAGCGTATCCGTTTAATGCGAGCAGGTCAAGACAGAGGGGGGTGAGCATTCGTAATAATTAGTTAGCTTTCCCTCGCCTTTCAGGAGAGGGGTTGGGGTGAGGTGTCAATCCGTCATTCATGACTAACGTTTTATTATTAATTATTTTTAAGCCAAACCGCAAAAATTTTTTTTACTGTTTTTAAAATCAGTACTATGAAGATTTCACCGTGTAACAATTTAAACTTCAACGCAACCTTTATTGACAACAGCAGGGTTTTAAAAAAAGACAAAAAAGGTGATTATCAGCCCTGTGATGTTCAGTTTGTAGAATTTAAATTAAACGACAAAAATGATGTAAAAAAGGTTCATGAAATATGTTCCATGCCGGAATTTTGTTCTCTTGGCGAACACCTGAGAGAAACGGTTTATGCCGCAGGTTTTCCTTCAGATTACCACAACACACACTGTTATGCTCTGGTAAAAGAGAACGAAAAAAATCTTGATAACATTAACAAAAAAAATGTATTAGGAATTTTTACGGCTTACGAAAGTTATCCGAATTTAAACTCAAACCAAATTGCATACTTTATAACAAACAGCATTTACAGTAATAATAAAGAAATTAAACCCAACGAAGAATACACGAGGATAGGAACAGCAATGTCCAATGCTTTTAAAAAATTACATCCGGACAAATCAATTGGGTTATATCCGTCAAGAGAAGCTGTTAAATTCTGGGAAAAGAACGACTTCAGATTCAAAAACGGAATTTATATGATTTATGAACCGAAAAAATAAAATTTAAAAACACCCTTCCCAACCTTCCCTAATAAGGGAAGGAGCCGTTGTTTCAGCAACAACGGAATTTACAACGGCAGATGGGTATCAACAAATATTTACCCCCTTTTATATTTAAGTATTATAATGTAATGAGTTAAAAGGAGAGAAAAATGTATAACCCGAAATCCTCAAAAGCAGAGGAATTTATAGACAATGAAGAGATTCTTGAAACCGTAAAGTATGCAAATGAAAACAAAAACAACAAAGAACTTATTTCTGAAATTATCGAAAAAGCAAAGTTAAAAAAAGGCTTAACTCACAGAGAAGCAAGCGTTTTATTAGCATGTGAGGATAAAGAAAAAACTGAAGAAATTTTCCGTCTTGCTGAACAGATTAAAAAAGATTTTTACGGAAACAGAATTGTGCTTTTTGCACCTTTATATCTCTCAAATTACTGCATAAACGGTTGTACATACTGTCCTTACCACAAAGACGGCTCAATTGCCCGCAAAAAAATGACTCAGGAGGAAATCAAAAAAGAAGTTATTGCTCTTCAGGATATGGGACACAAAAGACTTGCCATTGAATCAGGCGAAGATCCCGTTAACAACCCGATAGAATACATTTTGGAAAGTCTTAAAACGATTTATTCAATTAAGCATAAAAACGGTGCTATAAGAAGAGTTAACGTAAACATTGCCGCAACAACTGTTGAAAACTACAGAAAACTCAAAGAAGCAGGAATAGGAACTTACATTCTGTTTCAGGAAACCTATAAAAAAGACAGTTACGAAAAGCTTCACCCGACAGGCCCAAAACACAATTACGCTTACCATACGGAAGCTATGGACAGAGCTATGGAAGGCGGAATTGACGATGTCGGAATCGGAGTTTTATTCGGACTTGAAGATCCTGTTTATGAATTTACGGCAATGCTTATGCACGCAGAACATTTGGAGGCAAGATTTGGCGTAGGGCCTCACACAATAAGTGTTCCCAGAATAAGAAAAGCCGAAGGAATTGATGTTTCAGATTTTGTTCACGCAGTAGATGACGAATTTTTCAAGAAAATCGTTGCCTGCATCAGAATAGCTGTTCCTTATACGGGAATGATTATCTCAACAAGAGAAAGCAAAAAATGCAGGGAAGAACTTTTACATTTAGGAGTTTCTCAAATCAGCGGCGGCTCAAAAACAAGTGTAGGCGGCTATGCAGAAGAAGAGCCTGAGGACGAAAATTCGGCACAGTTTGATGTTGTCGATACAAGAACGTTAGACGAAGTTTTAAAATGGCTTATGGAAATGAATTACGTTCCGAGTTTCTGTACAGCCTGTTACAGAGAGGGCAGAACAGGTGACAGATTTATGGAGCTTTGCAAACGTCAGCAAATTTTAAATTGCTGTCATCCGAACGCACTTTTGACATTAAAAGAATATCTTGAAGATTACGCAAAACCCGAAACAAAAGAAATCGGAGAAAAACTTATCGAAAGAGAAATCGACAAAGTTCCGAATGAAAAAACAAGAGGTATTTTAAAAACCAACCTCGAAAAAATTTCAAACGGAGAACGTGATTTCAGATTTTAAACTTAACCGTTTAAAACTTTTGCTGTTTTTACGGCATTGATGAATTTGTTATTATTTTGTATCTGATAAATTCTCATCAATGCAGCTCTTGATATTTTATCGTTTTCTATTTTGTCAATATCCCCTGCTTTATAAGCCCTGTCAAGATTTTTATCGATTACGTTATATATTCTTACCATAGTATTGTTATCGAGTCTGTGGATAGGTCTTATAAAATAATCGGCAACTCCGCCCGTATGATATTCAAGCGTTGTGTAAAGAGTTCCGACAATGTCTTTTGTTTTCATTAATTCATAATCAAGGAAATTGACAAGTTCATCCTTGCTTCCGTGTCTGAAAACGTAAGTTTTCATCTGTTCAATTTTATCATCCGGAAGAAATGTCAGGTCATTAATCTCTTCTATATCACCTGAAATTTTCTTTATATAACCAGCAACTTCAGATGGTTTTATTCCCAAAGATTTTGCAAGAATTATTTTATCACCCGCTTTTGTGAAAGAATTTTTTATAGGTCTGAATTTTCTGAGATGACGAGACTCCATAATTTTATTATATTCGGGACTTGAAATCTGAAATTCCGAAATATTGTCTATATGGGTTTTGTTATCTTTTATAAATTGTTCCTTTTGAGTATTTGAAATCTGCTTTGAACGCATAATTCTGTGAACTTCATCTAAATTGACCGCATCTACTTTTTCTACTTTCATAAAAACACCTCAGATTAATAACCGATATTATAATAAATCAAAAAATTTTACAGACAAGAATTTTATGATAAAATCATTTTACGAAGGATTTTTAGGAGGTAATATGAAGAGATTTTTATCAATTGCTATTATATGCAGTTTTATTTTAACAAGTCTGCCTGCTTTTGCAGGAACCCACGGCGTTAACGGAAAAGTTTCAGGTCGTTCAGTCGGGGCAGGAGCATTATCACTTTTGATTTGGCCGGGAATAGGACAGGCAATTAACGATCAAAGTTACGAAAAGAATTTAACTCATGCTATTTTGGGATTAACCGGAATCTTCAGAATCTGGTCTTGCTATGATGCAGTTGTAGACAGACAAGGCGGAGTTTGGCATAACAGAATATAGGGGTAAATAAAGTATTTTGATTAAAAGTATTTCATTTAAAACTTTTTTGTCATTTTTGGTCTGTATACTTTTGGGTTGTGCAGTTTTTGCAAATCACGCAGAAGCAGTTAAGCAAAATATAATAAGACAGGCAAAAGAACAGGGCGTTGAACCTGCAATAGCTTTGAGTATTGCAAAGGCAGAATCAGGTTTTAATCAAAACGCAAGAGGTGCAGGCGGACATATAGGGGTTTTTCAGTTGTCGCAGGCAACCGCAAAAACAATGGGATTAGATCCTTATAACCTTGATGACAACATAAAAGGCGGAATTATTTATTATAAAAATATGTACAACAAACTGGGATCAATGGAACTTGCACTTGCCGCTTACAATTCGGGATACGAAGCTGTAAAACGTTGTAATTACACAGTTCCCAAACACTCTCAGCATTTTGTACACAGAATTATGACAGACTATAATCACTATAAAAAACAAAATTTATAAATCCGACAGATAAAAAAATCAATTGTAAATTTTAGTTTATATTTATTAAAAAACAGGTCATTATAAAGCAATTTTTTTTGTTATATGAGCTTTATATATTTAGAAGGTTAACTGACAAATGCAGATCGGCAAAATTACAAATTATGCAATCAAAAATATCAATTTTGGCAGGAGATTAACTCCCGAAGAAGAGATTGACTACAAAAAAAATGCTCTAAAACCTGCTTTTGATTATTTGGGAACAAAAGAAGTTTCTATGATTATGCACGGGACATGTTTTCCGCAGGAAGAAAGAGATATTGGGGTGGGAACGCCTTATGGCAAAGTTGCGGCACAGCTAATACCTTTTGAGATGCTGCACGGATTTAATTCAAATCAGTTAGGCCCTGTCGGGGAATTAAGTTCAAATTATGAAATTTCTCCGTATAAATCAGCCATAGCAACAAAAAATCCTTTGTTTATAGATTTTGATAAACTTACAACAAGTAACTACGGATATTTATTATCAAAAGAAAACGATATAAATCCCGTTATGAAGAAAAATCAAAATAGCGAAAAAAACTATGCTTATTCGGATTTTGATAAAGCATTTGAGAGTTCAGACAAATTATTAAAAAAAGCTTACAATAATTTCATAGACAAACTGTCATATAATCAGGAATGTGAAAATCCGGAACTGTTTAAACTAAAAAAAGAATATGATGAATTTAAAAAGAAAAACAGTGAAAAATTAGAAAATGCTGCCATATTCAATGTTCTTAAAAAATTAAACGGAACAGATGATTTTACGCAATGGAATTATACGGATAAAAACTTAAAAACCGAAAAAAGAGATGAACACACAGAAAGCAGACTTGAATATCTGAAAAATACTTTCAGAAAAGAAATGGATATATACAAGTTCGGACAATTCCTGGTAAATAAACAAATGAAAGAAAATGCCGATTTAAGAAAAGATTATGGTTTTAAATACATAAGCGATATGTTAGTCGGGGTTTCAAAAGCCGATGAATGGGCAAATCAGGATATCTTTTTAAAAGGTTACAGAATGGGTTGTCCTTACGGAGGGGAAAATAACGGAATGCAAAAATGGGATATTCCTGTTTTAGATCCCAAGAAATTATTTAATCAAGATGGAAGTTTGGGCAAATCCGGACAGTATTTAAAAGAAAAACTTGAAGATGCCTTGACTAATTTTGATAATTTGAGAATTGACCACGCATTAGGACTTGTTGATCCTTATATTTATTCAAAAGACGGAAAGAGAAAAGGGAATGTCAGCACAATGCCTGATATCGATCCCGACAAGAATTTTGAAAAAGTTTTAAACAGAATAGTTTTACCGACACTTGAAGAACACGGAATTGATAAAAACTCTCCTGTTTGGGAAGACTTAGTAACAGTAACTCCGGTATTCCAAAAAATATATTACGATGAAAATCATTTACCCGGAATAACACAACTCGAATACGAAAGAGCAGAAAATCATTTAGGCTCAAAAAATTGGACACTTGTTGGTTCCCATGACTCTAATCCTGCTCATCAAATGATAAAAAGAGATTGGACAAAAAATAGTGAAGCCTGGAATCCAATGTATCTTGCAGGAGTTTTAAATGCAATTAATCCTTCAAACGCAAGTCAGTATTGCAATAAAATAGCAAATGATGATAAAGAAAGAGTTAAAGCAAAATTTGCTGAAATGTTTATGATGAGTGATAAAGTTCAGATATCTTTTGCTGATTTCTTCGGAATTGATAAGACCTACAATCAGGGCGGAATTGCAAATCCGAATAACTGGAAACTACGTTTAAATAATAAATATGAAGACAGTTATTATAAAAACCTTTCCTCTGATAATCCGACTGCAATAAATATGCCGGAAGTTTTAAAAATGGCTTTACAGGGCAAGGCGGAAATGGATATAGCAAAAGGAGCGCCTGCTGACAAAGTTTGGCTTGATACAGCAAAAACCCTTTATACATTAAATAAATATGCCGAAATTTTAAAAGAAAAAGAGTAATTTTAAAAAACTACACTGTCAGGTAATATCGTGAATTTTATAAAATTATATTTATGTAATATAATTTTGTTAAAATGATTAGGCGAAAAATAATAGCTACTATATTACTTTTGTTTTTTATCGGATACAACCTACAATGCTGTGCAATTACGGTAAAGTATCCTGATTATGCTACGGAATATTTAGGCCCTGACAAGCACGAAAACTTCAACCGCAAAATGTTTAACTTTAATTTGGGGCTGAACAAATACTGTATTCGTCCGCTTCATATTCTTTGGGCATCAATTTTTCCTCAATATGTAATGGACAGAATTTTAGGAATTACTTTTAATATTGAATATCCCATAAGACTTATGAGTAACCTTGTTCAGAGAGATTTTAAAAGGGCGGGGCACGAAACAGTTCGTTTTTTTGTTAACACCACTGTCGGATTAGGAGGAATGTTTGATCCGGCAAAAAGGTACTTACACATAGATTTTTACAGAGATAATATGGATAAAGCACTCTCAAAATGCAACATAAAACAAGGGCCTTATTTTGTATTGCCTGTTATTGTTTTTACATCTCCGAGAGGTATTTTAGGCAGAATACTTGATACAGCCTTCAACCCAAGCACCTATATAGGCTCACCTATTTTAGCGGCAATTAAGGCATCTATGACTTTAAACAGAAGCGCATACCTTCAGTACATTATCATACTTCTTGAAACAAACTTTACAGATCCCTACTACATAACAAAATTGGGATACGGGCTTGATAAATACATAAAGAAAAACAATTACGACAGGATAGATATAATTTCTCAGTTAATGGCTGAGAATAATATTGATAAAGATTATAAAAAAATTAAAAGAGTAAAAAACAAGAAAAAAACAAAACTCGAAGTATCCGCAAAAATTGTTGACGAAAAAAATAAAAACGCCAATATAAAAGAAGCCGTTGCCTATCAAAAAGACGATTTTAAAAGCGAGATATTATTAAAAGATTATGCGCCTCAGGCTCCTGTAACGGACTCAATGAGGACTATGTTATTTAATCTTCCGGATGCCTCAAAATCGATATGGAATGAAGTCTCGCCTTGGAATCATTCTTTCATAAACAGAACAAAAACAATGCCCATAACTGTTTTTGAAGGACGCGAAAAATATACTTTCAGATACCTTATGCAAAAAGACAAGAATGCACCTTTAGCCATTATTTACCCCTCAACCGGTGACGGAATTTATTCAAATCACCCGCTGATGTTCGGGAAATTATTTTATGATGCAGGCTATTCAATAATTATAGAAGGGAATCCGTTTAACAGTGAATTTATAAAAAGTATGCCTGACGGCTATGCACCAGGACTGCCCTCAAAAGATGCTCTTATGATGAGAGAAACGACTTTAAAAATTATTGATACACTTCAGCAAAAATATAAATGCACTTTTGGAGATAAGGTAGTTTTCGGAACATCTCTTGCAGCATTAGATGTTTTATATATGGCAGAAGCCGAATCAAAAGATAATAAACTCGGGCAGGCTGATTTTATAGCAATCTGTCCGCCGATAGATTTAATGTATTCCGTAAAACAGGTTGACAGTTACGCACAGGAATTTCTTGCATTAGAAGACGATTTAAAACAAAAAGTAGCCTATGCATCGGCAAAACTTACAAGACTTTTCCTGACAAAAGATGATATAGATTTCCCGATTAACCGTCTGCCTTTTGATGAAGACGAAGCAAAACTGTTTACAAGTTTTATGATGCACCAGAAACTTGCAAATGTCATATTTACTTTAGAAAAAGCACCCACAAACAAAAAGAGTGATATTTATGATCTCATAAACGATATGGGTTATATTGATTATTTTGCAAGATATATTATGCCGAATAATGAAACCATAATAAAAGAATTAGAAAAAGGAATTGGTTTAAATGCTCTTGCAACTTATCTCAGAAAAGCAAATAATTATAAAATTTATCACACAAAAAATGACTATCTTATAAATACTGCTCAATTAAAACAACTTAAAAACCTTGCGGGAAATAATCTTTTTGTAATTGATAACGGCGCACATATGGGATTTTTATACAGAGAGGAATTTCAAAACCACTTTAAAAAGGTTATCTCATCATTAAACAAAACCGCTTTAAACAATTAGACGAATTATTTAAGTTCATCGTAAACACGCTTAACTTCTTTTATATCCTGCCACATTAGCCATTTTGGACTGCCTTTTTCTCTTGAATCATTTCTCAAAAGATATGACGGATGAAAAATCGGCATCATTTTTGCGCCGTTTTTACCCTCAAACCATTTTCCTCTTACTCTTGTAATACCGCTTTCATTCGGCAGCAGAGAATTTAAAGCAACAGAGCCGCAAATCAGGATAATTTTAGGCTTTAAAATTTCTAATTGTGCATCAAGATATTCTCTGCAGGCTTCTTTTTCCTCGGGTAAAGGATTTCTGTTTTCGGGAGGTCTGCACTTTATTGTATTACAGATATAAACATCTTTTTCCCTTGAAAGTCCAACACAGGCAAAAATTTTATCAAGCAGCTGTCCCGCTTTTCCGACAAATGGTTTTCCTTTCTGATCTTCCCAGTATCCCGGAGCTTCACCGACCAACACAAGTTTATTATTCGGAATTCCGTCAGAAAAAACAATATTTGTTCTCGTTTTACAAAGAGAACATTTTTCACATTTCAGACACCTTTGCCTTATATCCTCAAGTTCTTCAAACATAATAATCATTATAAAATAAAATATTAATTTCTGTTTATTACTTTTGAGCAATATCTGTCATTTTTTAATAACCCGAAAATATCATCAATTTTTTCCGGGGTAAATTCAGCAGCAAGCCCTGTTTGCTTAAACAATTCTGTCTGTATTTCCGCCTCTTTTTCACCCTGATTAATTATTAAAATTTCACCGTCAGGCTTTAATAAATCGTATGCGTGAAGCAACATTTCCTCAGGCTTAAAGTATTCAAGAGGCAAACCCCATTTTATAAGCGGATATTCCGTTATAAAAGGTAAAATCCAGACTATATAATCATATTTTTGACTATGTTTTAAAAAATCACCCGCAATGTATTCGGTATTTTTTAAATCTTTTTTATAAAATTTAGAGATTTCATATCTGTTATAAAAATTACTGCACAACCTGTACGCATCAAGTTCTATTCCGTTTAAAATAAGATTTTCAGAAAGAGTTTTAAAAAACAAATACTCACTTCTCACATAAGACCAATTCTTTGAACCTATATCAAGTACCGAAATTTCGCCCATATTTTTCTGCTCAAAATACTTATCAAAAACACTTAAAAAATAGAGATTTTCAAAAAAATTTCTCGAATTTAACCCCTTAAAAATTGATAAATCATACTTTTTATTCAAATAATCATATAATTCATTTTGGGCACCTGTTAATTCAAATTCGTCTATATCACAAGCCTTTTCACGATAATTTTTTCTGGAAAAAGTTATTTTGCTGCGCAGAAAAAAGTCAAATCTGTTTTTTAAATCGTCAAATAAATATCCCATAGAAATTATTTTACCAAATATTAAAAATTAAGGCATTATTTCAAAACCGCTGTTATTTATAATATTAGTATGTTATAATTCATTGAGTTACTAACAAATCAAAAGAGTTTTATGCAGGTAAATACAAAAAAGAAATTAGCGGCGGGACTTTCTATTACATCTAACATTATCCTGTCCGTATTAAAAATAATTTCGGGAGTAATCAGCGGAAGTCTGAGTATAATTTCAGAGGCTATTCACTCTCTGAGTGATCTTTTGGCGTCTGTTTTAACTTTCTTCTCGGTAATAAAATCTTCTAAGCCTGCAGATACCGACCACCCGTATGGGCACGGCAAATATGAAGATATGGCTGGATTTATTGAAGGAGTTTTAATAATACTTGCCGCAATTTATATTATATTTGAAGCATCTAAGAAAATAATTTTCGGAACTGATGCAACTGCGGAAAACACTCTCGGCATCGCAGTAATGTTTATTGCTGTCGTTCTTAATACCATTGTAAGTTTCGTTCTTTTCAAAGTTTCAAAAGAAACAAACTCTATTTCTTTATATGCTGACGGAGAACATTTGAGAACTGATATTTATTCATCACTCGGGGTTTTGATAGGCTTGGTACTTATTAAAATAACCGGTTATACCGTACTCGACCCTATTATTGCTTTACTTATTGCGTTAATAATTTTGAGAGCAGGATACAAAATATTTCAGAGAGCCGGCGAAAACCTTTTGGACCACTCACTTCCTGAAGAAAACATTGAAAAAATAAAAGAAATAATAAAACAGTATTCCGACTGTGTAACACTGAAAAAAGGAAGCATAAGAGCACGTCAGGTCGGACCTGTAAAAGATATCGATATAATTCTGCAATTCCCTGAAAGCACAACCCTTTGCGAATGTCACAGAATTTGTGACGAAATAGAAAAACAAATTCAGACGATCTATCCAAATTGCTCAATTTCCATACATTCGGAACCCATTTGCTACAAGAAAAACTGCAAAAAAAACTGCGATAAAAATCATTGCAATAATTAATTTCCCACGCCCGAATATGTCGTATTTGCACCTTATAATGAGAACATAATAAGGAGGCAAATTATGGCAAAAACAGTAGGAACAACTCACAATGTCTTTAAAATCTTTGGGATAAAAATTTATGAATACTATTCCGATTACATTTGCAATGAAACAATAGAAGACTTTGAAACTCTCAGAGACGATATTATTCTGCACGAAAAAAGCATTAAAGAACGCAAAAGGCAACGTAAAAGCAGATAATTTTGGCATTTTATTGCTATTCTTTATAATTTTTGCTAATATCTTCATACGACCTGATGTGTCGTGTGTTTATTTTAGTGTAAGTTTATAAAGAGGAGCATAATATGACAGAGGACAAACCGAGATATTCGAGAATAAGTGATATTTTAGATTTAATTGTACTGATGCAGTCGAAAGTTTTGGGTGTTACACTTTCAGATATTTCGGAAAGATTTCATGTTTCGAGAAGAACTGCGGAAAGACTCAGAGATGCCGTAATCAATATTATTCCTCAGATAAACGAAATCGAAACCTTAGGCAAAGAAAAGCACTGGGGTTTTATGTCTGGTTATATGAACGAAATCATAACCTTTACACCTGAAGAAATTGCAATTCTTGAAAACATAAAAGACGGGTTAAGAACAGATTTAAATAAAGAAACTTTGGAATCCGTCATAACTAAGCTGAAAGCACATTCAAGAAAGCAAATGACAAAAGTCGATGATGCAATAGAACTCATTATGAAATCAGAGGGAATGGCGGTTACCCAAAAACCGTGTTACAAAATTGATGTTCACCTCTTTGATACAATAAGACAGGCTATAAAACAGAACAAGAAATTAAGCTGTAAATATGACAGTAAAGAAAAAGTTTTAGCACCTTACGGTATAATTTACGGCTCAAATGCATACTTAATCGGAGTTGAGGGAAATCACGAAAAACCTTATGTTTACAGTCTGCACAAATTCTCGGATATAAAACTTACATCAGAAACTTTTGATAAAGGTGATTTTGACATAAAAGATTATGCAAACCAATCTTTTGGGGTTTACCAGAATGAACTTATGAAAGTCGAATTACTGTTTACACCGGAAGTTGCGGAAGATGTTTTGAACTTTAATTTTCACCCGACACAAAAGGTTAAACAAAATGATGACGGAAGTGTGACAGTAAAATTCAAAGCCTCGGGCGAACTTGAAATTTTGTGGCACATCTTTAAATGGGGTGAAAATGTAAAAATTGTTACCCCGACAAAATTAAAGAAAATGTATGTCGAATACCTTAAAAATGTTTTAAACATATACAATGGTAAATAGGCAACAATAGATATAAAAAGGGCCGAAAGTTTTGAAAATCAAAACTTTCGGTCTTAAAAGACATCAAAAACAAACCCGACCGTTTTTGACATAGTAACCTTTTATAATAAAATTACTGACGGGCGATGCGCCCAGGTCACGGAACCCAAATCAGCGGATGCGTCTGTTGCTCGCTAACACTCGCAACAAAATTTTTTATATAACAGAGGCAATTAAAGAGTAATCCTTAATTGCCTTTGTTATATATAAGTAAACTATTATTTTAAATAGCTGCAGAAACGAAACATCTCAATTTCTGTTTCAAAGTTATTTCCTATTTTTTTAATAAGATTCTTAAGACAGGGTTTTCTCCAAATATTCAGTCTTTTAATTATATTAAATATATAAGCGACCATTTTGTAGTAAAACTTTTTATCAACCGACATGATGTAAGCGAGATGACCGAACAGTTCTTTTTCGTGTTTTTTATATTCTTCCGTATTGTTAAACTGAATCGGCGCAAGAAGATTGTAAAAATAAGCTCTGTACTCTCTTTTTGTATCCTTTGTAAGAACTGGCTTTTTGTTGTTTACTCCCAAACCCAAAATCTGCTGACATTTATTTGATGAAATGTATTTGATTTTAGGAACATTAATTTCAAACCCGAGTTCTTTAAAAAGCCTTAAAACTTCGAGTTCAACAAGGCTTAAAAAATACTGCTCTCTGTTTGTTGAAAAGAACAAATCATCCATATAACGTGTATATCTGACTCCATATCTCAGACAAAAATTCTCTATCTCTATATCAAAATCTCTTAAAACAAGATTTGCAATATATGGTGAAGTGGATGCACCCGTGGGAAGTTTCCCCTTTAAAGTACAAACAGAAAATATCTGTTCTTCGGAGAAAACTTCCCAAGTGTGTTCATAAGTAATGGAAGAGTCATAGTTGTCGTATGAGACATATTTTTTTATAACATCTTTTATTTGTTTTTCGGTAATTGAATTAAAAAAATCTTTTATATCAAGTTTCATAATCCACTTTTTGCCACAATGAACAGAAGCCGCCTCATTTGTAGTCATCTGCTTAAAATGAGGTTTAAGAAATTTTCTCATAATGAACCGCTGCACTTTTTTTAAGGCGTGTGACGGCTTATGTATTGTTCTTTTTTCTGTTTTATAAATGTCGTAATAAAACCACGGAGTTATTTCTGTTCGTTCCATTTTTCACTCCGTTAAAACTCTTCAGCGTACTTGGGGTTACGGAAAAATCCATTTTTAAAATCCAAACAAACCGTCCCTGTCGGGCCCATTGAATTTTTTGCGACAATGATTTCGTTACGCATAAGATCCTGATCCATATCGCTTACTGTACTGTAATATGAATCTCTGTACACAAAAAGGATAGTGTCCGAAACTTCTTCCAAAAGACTTCCGTTTCTGAGGTCTGAAAGCATAGGACGTCTGTCACATCTTGACTCAACAGCACGTGAAAGCTGAGAAACTAAAACAATAATAACATCGTTTTCAACAGCAATTCTTTTAATATCTTTTATTGCAAGATTTATTGCTTCTGTTACGTTTGGAGCTTTTGGCTGTTCTACCAACTGTATATAGTCAATAAAAACGATTTCCGGTTTTATTGTTTTTATTGATAATTCAATATCATCAACTGTAAAAACACATTTATCTTCAATATAAAGTTTTTTGTTTTCGTAATAATCAATAGCCTTATCAATTTCCGATTTTTCAATTTTGTTACCGAGAATTGTATGAAGGGGCGCACCCATATTTTCCGCAACAAGCCTGTAAACGAATTGCATACCGGATTGCGCCAATGAAAAATACAAAACACTTTTATTCTTTTCTATAAGGTGATTAACAAGCGAAACCGCAAAATTTGTTTTCCCCATAGCAGGTCGTCCGCCAATTGTTAAAACATCACCTCCTGTGAGGTATTTGCAAAAGATATCCAAATCATAAAACCCTGTTGTAAAATCCGCTTTTCTTATTTTTTCTTCCGCTTTTTCATAAAGTGCTTTAACCGTATTTTCCATATTAACCCTCCGTTATCGTTTCAGTAATTTAAATAATATCAGGGTACTCTGTCAAAAGCGGACATATATCCATGCCGGAATAAATTTTTTACCCCCATATGAAATCTGACCATATCTGACACGGTGATAATTTATAATTCTTTTTAGGAGGGTCCAAATGACTTATAATAACCTAATTTCACAAATAACTGACATAATAACCGAACAAACAATCAGCAAAAAAATTCCGACAGTTATATTTTTATCCGATATTAGCAAAGAAGAATTAATTAAAAATATAATATGTAAATTATCTGGATGTGATACGGATATTTTTTCTGATCCCTCAAACACGCCATGGGTTAAAATAACAGAAATTATGCAGACACTTACTGAAACTCCGATGTTTTTAAAAGAAACCTCAGTCCTGTTGCGGGATCAATATAAGCATATGCAGGAGCAGAATACAATATAATAGAAATCAATAAAACTATTCTTAAACCCGTTCTCTTCATACCTGTTATTTAGTCTTTTTTATTGCTCATATTATATTGTAACAAAAAAACAATTTCAGAAAAAGATGTATAAATATATCTGATTACTGTTTTTTGTAGTAAAATAATAACCGATAATTTAAATACTAAAATACAATTAGGAGAGGGGAGTTTAAATATGGCACAAAAAACGACAAGAGACACAAGTTTTAATTACTACAAAATTGACAACACAGTATTTTCCGTAGTTTCACAAAACGCTTCAGGAACCTATAAAAATGTAAAATTACTGGATGTTGATGATGGAGTTGTCGTAACAGGACAGAAAATAAAAGACCATGCAGCAAATAATCATACAATGAAAGATCTTGGCTATCTTACACCAAAAATTAACACAGATAATATTGTTGCAGGACAAAACTATGTTATTTACGGAGCACCTTTTCAGGTTGTACTGAATAACAGACAACATTATAACAACTGTGGGGTTGAATCAACATTAAACAATCTTGCCATGGCCGGGAAGGTAATAATGAGCGATAAACTGAGTGACCAGCAAACTGTAGAAACAGAGTTTCTTCAGGGGTTATGGGAATTAGGCTATGCGGCAGATGACGATGAAGTCGGAGTATTAGATAAAGGTGACGGAGGAACATTACCGGATAATTACAGAGATGTATTTGAACACCTCGATATCGAATCAAAAGCATATTACTACACAAAAAAATGTGACGATACTCAATTCAGCGATTTGAATGACCTTGCACTTAAAATAAGTCAGGGCTACGGAGCAGTATTAGGTGTTTGTTCCAAAGTTTTATGGCAGGATCAAAAATCGGAAACAGGCGAACTTGGAATTGACCACGCAATTACAATCACAGGAGTTGTATATGCTGAAGGTGCAACCCCCGGCATCGATGCACCTAAAGGTTTCTATATTCACGATACAGGTGCGTGGATGACAAGATATATTTCACTTGATGAATTTAAGGAAGTGACTCTTTACGATTATCACGGCATGAATCCGGATGAGAAGGATAAATACTGGAATTATGATGACACTCCGGACAAATATGATCCTAAAAAATATATTAAAAATTTAAGAGAACTTGATACAACTGACAGACAATATGTAGGTAAACAACCCGGCGGTCTCACTATTACTTTAACTTCTGAACCTATAAAAACAGATATGTTTAACCTTAATACCAACGGAAATGGTCAAAACAATATCCTTATGGGTAACAGCGGAGAAAACAAAATTAATGGTTTGGGGGGCAATGACTCTCTATACGGAAACGCAGGAGATGATGAAATAAAAGGCGGAAACGGAAACGATATTATAATCGGAAACAACTTATCTAAAGCTGATAAAATTAATCTGGCAGATAACTACGGAATTACTTTATCTGATGTAATAACCTCAGAAACAATGCTTATCGGAGATAATCTGCTTTATGGTGAAGGCGGAAATGATATCATCCTTGGCGGAAGTCAATTTGACCTTATATACGGCGGAAACGGAAACGATTTTATCTGGACAGGTGAAGGCAGAAATGCAGCATACGGAGAAAAAGGGAATGATTTCATTGTCGGAGGCTCCGATACCGACCGTCTGTTTGGTGATGCAGGAAACGATATAATCTACGGACTTGGTGACGATGATGTAATATCAGGCGGAGACGGAAATGACAGTATTTTTGGCGGAAGAGGAAATGATGGAATAGAAACGGGTAAAGGAAGTGATGTTGTATACTTCGAAGGATCAATGCACGGAATAGATAATGTTTTTTCAAAAGCCGGAAAAACAACTTTGAAATTCGTAGATGAAGTAAATGGAAATTCATTAATATCAAAAGCTGTTGATATTTCTGATATTGAATTTGACTTGGCAAAAGATGAGAAAACAGGGGGGTATAACCTTGAAATGTCACACGAATCAGATTTAGAAACCAGAACAGACGGAATACTTTTCAAGAATATATGCAACAAAAACGGCGGCGGACTAAAAGAGTTATACCTTGAAGATGAAGATACAACATATAAAGTTAACGTTTCTAAAGCGACAACTATAAGAGCAAAGGCAGAAAACAATATAATTATTTCTTTCGGGGAAAAAGGTAAAAATGTAAAAGGAACAACAATTACCACATCTTTAGGAAATGATATTGTTACAATGCTACAAACTGCTGAAACATCTGACAATTATGCAACAAAAGTTGATAGCATCACCTATACCGGTGGAATGGACAAATATGTTTCTGAAGAACGTGATACTTACTACACCGTACAAGGATTTGACGAAGATACTGTTTTAGCAATTTTAGATAACGCCGCAGGATTAACAAAGTACAGTCCTGAAGGATTGGAAATTAAAAATGTTGTCAGTACGGATGACAGATTATATTTAGACTGCGACCAAAATAATTTACAGTTCTTCTTTGACGTAGGTATTAATAATAAAGGAGAGGCAATAACAACTGAAAATACCGGATTTTTTGTATTTGATTCCTCAAGTATGACAAAAAATAAATTTGTCGCAACCGCAACAGACAACGAAGTAAGCGGCTTAATCGCTATGGGGGCTTATTTTGATGACAATGAGGTGTTTACTGATTACGATTTCTACGGAAACGGTAAAATAGAAAGTATCTATTGTAATGACACCTTATACAATCAAGATACATTAACACACAATTTGGCTGATATTGCATCTTCTGTCGCGGGCTGGCTTGCTACAGAAGGTTATAATACTGCGTTTGATGCATTTAATGATTGGAACAACATCGATGTCAATGCACAAAATGCACTTGTTGCATGCTATGGTTATGAAGTCCCGATGGCTTAGACCAATATAAAACATTATAAAATAAGCCTCTGAAATAAACTCAGAGGCTTATTTTTATAGTATTGTCGGTTGGTAGAATAAAATTTTTAATAATTAACTATAAAATTTATAAATGTCCAAAATCATAAAAAATACTCTTTTAAATTATCTTCCGATAAACTATGAAACAGAAGATTTTATAAATTCAGCAAGAATTTTTGAGGTAAATAATCAGCCTGTTAAAAAAGGGATTGTCGTTTATCTTTGTGAAAGAGAAATCAGAGCAAAGGACAATTTTGCACTTCAATTTGCAATTCAAAAAAGCAAAGAACTCAATTTACCACTTAAAATAATCTATCCGAAAATTATTTACGACTATCAACCCAAAAATAAATTTATTAATAAACAAATAAATCAGACTCAACAACAGTTTTTAAAACTTGGCCTGGATTTTAAGACTATAAATAAAAGCCCGTCAGAGATTTTGAACGGACTAAAAACAGCATTTTTAATCACAGATTTCAACCCGATTTTAAAAAGGAATTATCTAAAAAATTTTGATTTCAAAATATACGAAATTGACGGACACAATATAATTCCCGCAAGATTTGTTTCCGATAAACAGGAATATTCTGCGGCGACCTTGCGAAGAAAAATTTATTATAACATCTATCCCTTTTTAACTGAGTTTGACAACTTGACGACAGAAAAAACCGAGGCTGATTTTGTATTGGCTGATTTTATAGAAAACAACCTGCCTTACTATTCGGAATTAAAAAATAACCCGTCAAAAGATATCACATCGGGGCTTTCAAAATACTTAAATCTTGGTTTTATATCAGGTCAAAAAGTTGCACTTGAAGTCATAAAATCAAATGCTTCGGACGATAACAAAGAAGCATTTTTAGAAGAACTCATCATAAGAAAAGAACTTGCAGATAATTTCTGTCTTTATGCCAAAAGTTTTAAAAATTTTTCCTCAATTCCGACCTGGGCAAAAACATCACTCGAAGCACACAAAAATGATTTTCGGACGTATATTTATTCCACGGAAGAGTTAGAAAATGCTCAAACTCACGATAAGCTTTGGAATACTACACAAAGACAACTTATAAATAATGGGACAATTCACGGATATTTAAGGATGTATTGGGCAAAAAAGATTTCAGAATGGACTCCTTCTCCTGATATAGCACTAAAAACTGCAATATATCTAAATAATAAGTATGCTTATGATGCGCCCTCATCAAACGGCTACACGGGAATTTTATGGGCAATCGGAGGGCTTCACGACAGAGCTTTTGCCGATTATCCGATTACGGGAAAAATTCGCAGGATGACATATGAATCGATAAAAAGAAAATATGATTTATCTTACTATTTTAAAAGATTTTAAAAGTGCTAAAATATGTTTATGGAAATATTAGAGAGATTAGCAAAATCAAAATTCAGGAGCAGATTTAAATTAAGAGCGAAAGAACTTGAATATATTAAAACAAAAGGGCTTGATACAATAAAATCTCATGCCTACGATTTTATCAGAGACAGAGTTGCACCTGCAGAGCCTGCAAACGATGGCAAACAAACCCCAATGCGGGGGCATCCTGTTTTTATCGCACAACACGCAACAGCGACTTGTTGCAGAGGTTGTATCGAAAAATGGCACAAATTCCAAAAAGGCAGAGAACTTACTCAAGCCGAACAGGAATATCTTGTTTCAGTAATTATGGAATGGATAAACAGACAAATAAATTAATGCTTTTTTGAAAATTTACAATAAGTTAATTTTTACAAGTTTTGGGTTTCAAGGATATTTATATTTTTGTATAATACTTTTATGCAAAAAAAGTATTTTTATAACGTAGATACATTAAGGATATTGTTTGCAATAATTATTGTTTACTATCACTTATGTCCAAAACTTGCAGATTTGTTTAACGGAGCAAATTCTATCATATATCAGAATCTTGTTGATATTTCACGAGATACATATCATATTATTGCTTGCTTTTTTATAATTTCAGGATTTTTCCTGTACCAAACTTTTATTAATAAAAAAGAATTATCCTGGTTTGACTTTTTAAAATCAAAAATCGCAAGACTTTGGCCTGTATTGGCTTTTTCAATTGTCATAACCATTATATTCTTTGGAATAAATATCTTCAACGCAGTAATTAATATAATGTTTTTACAGTGCATTGGTATATCTTTTATGTACAAAGGCATTAATTGGTTCATCTCCCCTCTTTTTTGGGGACTGCTTTTTTATTTTTACATACTAAAAGTTTTTTCTCAAAAACACGCCAACTTAATTATCGCTATTTGCACATACTTTTCATTTGTAGGTTTAATTAATAACTTTAACGGAGATTTTAGCCGAGAAACATTTAATTGTTTCTTCAGCGGAGGAATGTTAATAGCCCTTGCAAATATAGGCCTCGGTTATTTTACAGGGGTCTTTTATGGCAAAATTAAAGATTCTGCTGATGTTTGTACTTCAAAAATAAAGAGAATTTTTGATTTTTTATTTATTAATACTATAGAAATACTGTGTTTTGGATTTTTAATTTACAATTTCATTTTTCATAAAATTGACTACCAAAATAAATTTATTTTTGTTTTGGTATTTACGGTAATGTTTTTGTTATTCCTCAAAAGCAAAGGAATTTTATCGGCATTATTCAATTCAAAATGGATCTCTTATTGCGGAAGATATGCATATTCAATATTTGTAATGCAGCAAATCGGATTTAATATACTTAAAAATACTTTATGGAAAATACCAACTTTTGTGTCTAATGCACCTTTGTGTATTTCCGTATCCATTGCAGTAACAATTATAATCGGAATTGTGACATACTACGCTGTAGAACTTCCGGCAGGCAAGTATTTGAAAAAGAAATTTGGAATTTAACTATTCTGATATAAAAAATTTATACCGAATTTACTCCAAAACTAAGGCTTTGATGACAACAGAACGCCATTCCCCTGATAATTTTTCAAGAGTATATCTTGCGTTTGCAGGACTTGTTGATGGCATTTTATGGCAATCATATTCTGTCAATAAATCAGAAAAGTATTTTCTGAAAGCTGAATAAGATTTATTTCCGTTCAGGCAGATTGTTTTGATGTTCGGATAATTTTTCAGTAGTTTTCTGATATCATTCGGCGTTTCGTTCTGAATATCAGAATCAAGGCTGCCCTCACGTTTACAGGATTTTATTGTATCCCAAAGTGCTATTTTATTTTTCAAAAGTGTTTCAAGTTTTTTATCGTAATGAAAGGCGGAAAGATTTTGTTCATGGCAGATAACACCCATAACTTTCCAAAACCTGTTTTGAGGATGAGCATAATACTGTTGTTCTTCAAGCGACTTTACCCCCGGCATTGAGCCAAGAATAAGGACTTTTGAATTGCTATCTATTGAAGGTTTAAAACTTCTGCAATTATTCATAAGAAAATCCTAACATTAAAATCAGATTTTTCATATTTTAATACTGTTTTTTATAGTATTATTTTATTTAGAAGAAGGAAGATTTTATGAAAAGATTTATAATTTTATTTTTTGCATTATTTGTTTTTAATAACTGTGTAACAGAAGCAGCAACACAATATACGGAGAGCAAAGTTACCACAATCGGACAAAAAGTTCTGACCGAGAATAACCTTCCAAAGGAAGTAACTTTTAATGTTGTTGAATCTGAAACTATTAATGCCTATGCCGATACAAATAACAATATAGTTATTTATACGGGGCTCTTAAATTTGCTTGAAAAAGACGAAGAATTAGCAGGAATTATGTCACACGAAATCGGACATATTATGAAAAGCCACTGCTATAAACAAACTTTTTTTAAACTTGCACTCAGCATAATTATTTCAAAAATAACAAACCAATATGCTGCTGTAGGTGCTGAAGTTGCATCCGGTTTTGCATCAAACAAAGTCAGCAGAGAACACGAATACGATGCAGATTACACAAGCGCAGATTTATTGCACAAGGCAGGCTATAATACATTGGGTTTAATTTCCGCTCTGAATAAAATATCAGATAAATATATCGATGTTTTATCCGACCACCCGTCAGGCGATAAAAGATTAATGGCACTCTATGATTATATAAATTACAACTATCCGGATGACGTAAAAAAGGGTTACAGCACAAATTCTTACAAGAGTTTTCTTGAAACTGCAAAGACAACAATTGATAAAAGAAATAACGACAGCAAAACTTATGAAAAATACTTAAATACCCAAAAGAAACTGAAAGAAAAAAGGGATAAGGCTGCACAGAAAATGATGAAAACAAACGATCCGTGGGCAACCGGATATTCAACTCTGATGCTTATGGTAGGAAGTGAAAACTAATACCCCATCGTAAAATAGCAAAAGGGGTTTTTATAATGAGTTGGGATACTGTCCGAATTGTAAAGAACCTCTTGAAAAAGGTTACCTGAGATTTTTTGATAAATCAGACGGAGAGGATAAAAAGTATAATGACGTCTGTCCGAAGTGCGAAGAAAAAACAGAAACTTATAACGTTAACCAGAACAAAGTTAAATTAGTTTGTCCGAAATGCCATTCTGAAAAACTTGAAATCACAGATTTGGAATCTTTTTGGATGACATAAAACTAACTTATTTCCCAAAGGTCCGAATCTGACATAGATATAGCGCATAATGTAATCAGAAAGGAGAATACTATGAGACTTCCTTCTATGTTATTTTGGGCAATAATTTTAGCCGATATCTTCGGTGGACACGAAGCACATTGTGCCTGTGATGACTTTGACACTTACGATTACTATGATGATTATGATGATTATGATGATTTTGATGATTTTGACGACAGTGATTGTTTTGATTATTGCAGTGATATTACTGAATTTTATGCTCTTGACGTCTTTAATTATTAAATTTTATTGTAAAAAATTATCAGAGAGTATTAAACAAATTATGACGAGGTGGTTTTGTTGTAAAATTTTTGTATGGAAAAATCTTATTACAAGTCGCCAATTGGAATTTTAGAAATTATCTGCGAGAATAATGCACTCATTTCGCTAAAAATTGTTAAAACTATCGCCAACGATGGCGTAGATACAGATTTTATCGAAAAAATAAAACATCAACTTGATGAATATTTTTCAGGTAAAAGACAAAATTTTAATATAAAAATTAAACCCGAAGGAACTGAATTTCAAAAACTTGTTTGGAAAGAACTTCAAAAAATTCCTTACGGCAAAACAAAAAATTACTCTGAAATTGCTATAGCTATAGGTAAGCCAAAAGCACAAAGAGCTGTCGGTTCAGCCTGTAATAAAAATCCGATATTGCTAATCATCCCTTGCCACAGGGTTATTTCAAAAAACGGAAACATAGGTGGATTTGCCTACGGAAATAATGTTAAACAAAAATTACTTAAACTTGAGTCAGCCTAAATTATTATAATAAATAGTCAATAACTTCATCCACATGCCCGTTAACTTTGACCTTGCGCCATTCTTTTTCGATTTTGCCGTCTTTGTCCAAGATAAATGTTGAACGTTCAATACCCATATATTTTTTACCGTACATTGATTTTTCTTTCCAAACGCAATAGGCTTCTGCAAGTTTGTGTTCAGGATCAGATAACAGAATGAAATTTAAACTCTGTTTTTCTTTGAAAGATTTATGACTCTTTATGCTGTCCGGGCTTACTCCGATTACTGTAGCAAAAGAGGTCAAACGATTTATGTTATCACGAAAATTACACGCCTCTTGAGTGCAGCCGGATGTGTTATCTTTCGGATAAAAATATAAAATAACTTTCTTTCCTTTAAAATTATTCAGTGAATACTCTTTTTCGTTACCTTCTGCATCAAGACCCTGTAATTTAATATCGTTCATAAAATTTCTCCTTTTATATCAAAATACCATAAAAATTTCCGTGAACATTGCCGTGTAGTATATAATTAAGTTTGATATATGTGTGCTCATTTTCCACACATCAGAATTCCAAAGTGTTGTATAATACCCCAAATTGAATTTTTGTTACCAAAATATCAAGCAGAATTTCACTTGTATATTATTTAACCATACTATTTAACCATTTTATAATTTGTTCTTTTGTCAGAAAAATTCCATTTTCAAACATAAACAAAGGCTTTCTTAAATTTTGTGTATTTGTCGTATCTTTAACCTCATTAATTACATTATTTTTGTTTGCACCACCTGAATATGTAAAAAATGGAATTAATATTTTATTTTCAAAATTATTGTTTTTTAGGAATGTTTTTGTTGGCAACGACACTGAAAAGTTCCAAATCGGAGAACCAACAAAAACGACATCATAATTTGAAATATCAATATTCTCTATTTTGGGTAAATATCCTTCTTTCTTTTGTTTTCTGACAAGTTTAGACATTTTAAAAATATTATTCGGATACTTTTCTGTTAATTCAATTTCTTTTATATCACCGCCAACAATGGAGTGAAGATTTTGTGCAACTTCTTTAGTATGACCGCCATTTGAATAATAAACCGTTAATATTTTTTTATCTGTCAAAATTTGTGGTTGATTGTATTTAATGTTTTTTAATTCATTAAATTTACATACTGTTACCACAAGCAATGCCAAAAATATAAGTAATATACTGCCTACTATAAACTTCATAGATTTAGTCCTTTAATCTGCTATTTCATTGAAATAATACATCTGCCTAATTGACCTAAAATTATTATAACACAGAGCAATTTGCGGATAAGAATAAAACAATAAATATCAGAATCACTCTTTTGATATTTTAGTCGCATTTTGTTATATTATGATTACACGTTTTTATCTGTTAACAAAGAATAGTATTGAAAGAGGTTAGAGTATGAAAAAGTTTATTTTGACATTTATAATGTGTTTAACACTTGTGCCATTTGCAATAGCTGATACGATTTCAACAGATAAAAGTGATTTTCAAAAAGTGTCTGACGTTATTTATGATGCGGCTTATGATATAAGGTATTATTCCGAAAACAACTTTACGGGACACAGAATAAAAGGCTATAAAGCTCCTGTTGCATATATGACCAAAGAATCATTAAAAGCATTGTCAATTGCAGCAGAAGATTTAAGGAAACAGGGTTATAGGCTTTTTATTTGGGACACATACAGACCTCAAAAGGCAGTTGATGATTTTGTTGAGTGGATTAATAATCCTAATAACGAAGGAGACAAAACTTTTTATCCAAAGCTTAAGAAATCACAGCTTCTTGAAGGACAATATATTATGGCGAAATCGGGACATTCAAGAGGTTCAACGGTTGATTTAACTATAATTAAAAAAGATGGCTCGTTTGTTGATATGGGTGGAACATTTGATTTATTTTCAGAAATATCACACCCTGACTACAAAAAATTAACAAGGGAACAAAAGAAAAACAGAAAAATTCTGCATGATGCAATGATAAAAGCAGGGTTTAAAGGAATAGATTCGGAATGGTGGCATTTTACTTTGAAAGATGAACCATACAAAGACACTTACTTTAATTTTGACGTAGAATGATATTATCTAGAGTAAAAAATGATGCCAAAAAATTATAGGATTATTTGGAATAGTTGTATTTCTTCTAATTGCATGGCTTTTTAGTCGCAATAAAAAAGCAATTAACTATAAAACCATCTTAACGGCACTTTTATTCGAATTTATTATAGAAATATCAGGTTGAATGTCAATTATTCAACTCGATATTAAGATCTGTTAATAAGCAAAACTATATGTTTGACCGAGTTTATCAACCGTAAATTCAAGCGGCTGAGGGTCGTCTTTAAATTTCAAACAAAGTATTCTCATTGAAGAATTTGCCTTCAAATCATAATTTTCAGGTAATGAACGAGAAAATCTTGTAGATTCTGCGACCACTTTTGCAAGTCTCACATTGTTTGCAACGGTAAAACCTAATGATAGACCACCTGTAGCAACGGCTAACGGAATTCCTAAAGTATCTGCAACATCCAATTTATCCATATCCACAAAGGTTGATGTTGTAATATCTTTTAGTGCAGCAAGTCTTTCCGAGTAGACTTTTTCTACTTTTATATCTGAATCTGAATTATTTTTAACAATATATTCATATGCATGAACATATTTGTTTTCTTTGTTTTTCAAACGATATTCATTAATTGTAACCGTAATATCAGTATCCGAATTATAAAATTCTTCTGAATCAATACAAGTTAAATCAATCGGGTCATTATCCTCTGAATACGGAATAGATGAGGTCTTTTCATTTCCTTTTGAAAGTTTATCATTAATTTTATTCATACCTTTTTTAAGCGGTTTTAAACCGTCAGGAAGAGTAAATAAGCCATCTAATGCACCGGACCTTGCATAATCTATAAAATCAAACTTGTATTCTTTATAAGCCTCTTTATCCTCAAGTATTTCATATTGGTAATACTGACTTTTAAAGAATTCTGTCACATCGTTATTGTCTTTGTCATATTCTTCGTCTGTTACAATGTATACATCCGTATCATGCAAGGCAGGATAAAATTTCATATAATAGTGTCCATCACCATAAGTTGCATAATATGCGTTTCTTGCAAGTTTTTTAATCTCAACTTCATTGCTTAAAATATCATCTACAACAGGCACAACATTTCTTATATTTTGGTTCTTTATTCTATATGCATGATAATCTTTAATCATACCTGCTGCGTTTGCAGTGACAGAAAATAGAGCAAGTAATGACACTACACAAAAACTTTTTAAAATTGTTTTCATTTTTCTCCTTTAATAATCACCTGTTACCTTTTACAAAAACACCGTAATCATATACTAAACATGGTTTCTGTTCAATTTATATTCAATTACCTTTGACAAGAAGGTTTTGTAGTAGAATAAGAGTATGGCTAAGTTTGATTTACATCTACATTCGGATTGCTCTGACGGCAGTGATACAGTACAGGAACTTGTAAAAGTAATTGTTGATAATAAATTAGAAATAGTGGCATTAACTGATCACGATACAGTTTCAGGAATTTCTGAAATAAGAAATTCGCTTCCGAAAAATATAAAATTTATTCCCGGAATAGAACTTACAAGTAAAGCCAAGGATATTAAGTGTCACATTTTAGGTTACGGCATTGATGAAAATAACTCTGCTCTTCTTGATTTGATTGAAAAAGGAAAAGTTCTGAGAAGACAAAAACTTGAAACAAGAATAAAGTTTTTAAAAGAGAAATGGAATATAGAACTTACTCCTGATGAACTGAACTGGCTTTATGCAAGAAAAAGCGTCGTTAAAACACATATGGCAAATATTATAGTAAATAGAGGTTTGGCTGACAATAATGTTGATGCAATGAAAAAGTATTTAGACGGATGCAAAACAGGGAATACTCGTTTTGACGGTGAAGAGGCAATAAGAGTAATAAAACTATCCGGCGGAATTCCTGTCTGGGCACATCCATTAGGGGGTGAAGGCGAAGAACATCTGACAAAAGATGCTTTTTTACCAAAACTTGAAACTATGATTTCCTGTGGAATACAGGGTTTGGAATGTTATTATTCAAGATATTCTGATAGTGAAATTTCTTTTCTTAAAGAATGTGCAAACAATAACGGTTTATTTATAACAGGCGGAAGTGATTACCACGGAACGAATAAAGACGTACCTATAGTTAAATTGAATATAAATGGTGAGCCTGTTGATTCAAAGGAATTAAATCTAAAACCTTTGATATAGATAGATTTTTATCAAATTACCCCTGTGTCCATATTTGACACATTAATAAACTATAATCATAATAGAGTTAAAAATAGGAGAAAAATTTATGGCAAGAGGTGACGGAATCAGAGATCTTATCAGGCTTATATTATGGATGGAAGACAGTTATCAGGGAGTTTCCATTCAGGATATTCAGGATGAATTTGATGTATCAAGAAGTACTGCAATAAGAATGAAACGTGTTGTTGACGAACTTTTTGCAGTAGAAGAAGTTGAAAACTATTCTTCCCCTTCAAAAAAATGGCGTTTATGCAAAAAACGTTTTACGGATATGATTAAGTTTACCGCTGAAGAATTGGCAGAACTTGAAAACTGCAAATCTATGATGAGAAACCTTAACTACACAAACAGATGTGATTTGTTATCAGAAATTATGGCAAAAATGAATGCACTTAACGAACAAAAATCCATAAAAACAGATGTTGAGGCTTTACTTGAAGCAGAAGGTTATGCAGTACGTCAATTTCCAAGATACAAGATGAATATGTCTACCTTTAATATAATATCAGAAGCCCTAAAGGCACTAAAATATGTTACTTTCTCTTATGAAAACAAAAAGGGTGAAAAATCAGATTTAAAAATTCAACCTTACGGAATTATCTATGGGGAAAAGACTTACCTTTTAGGATACAACGGGGATAAAAAAGGGTTCAGAACCTATAATATAAATGAAATTAAGAACCCCAAAATTCTTGACGAGTATTTTGACAGAGATGAAAAATTTAACTTGAAACAGTATCTTTCAAGGTCCTTCGGAGTTTATCAGGAAGAACCAATGAAGGTTAAACTTCTGTTTTCAAAAGATGTTAAAGATGCAATAAGCAATTATAATCTGCATCCGACTCAGAAACAAAAGGTTAATCCTGACGGCACAACGACCGTAACATTTGAGGCAGGCGGAAGATATGAAATTTGCTGGCATCTTTTCCGTTGGGGTAAATCAGTAAAAATTCTTGAACCTCAGGAACTCAAAGATACATATAAAAAACTGCTTGATGAAGCAACAGGGCAAATATAAAGGCGAAGGCATAACATGAGTAAGTTGAAATCAATGATTAAGAATAAATTATCAAAACTTTTTAATAAGATTTTAGACATCAAGGGCGGAAATACTCAATATGAAATCAAATGTCCCGTTTGTGGATATTCTGAAACAATGATGATTGGCGGTGGACATACTTCAGGTATTAAAGGCTGTTTTTATAATGAGTTGGGCTACTGTCCGAACTGCAAAGAACCTCTTGAGAAAGGGCACTTAAGTTTTTTTGATAAATCAGACGGAGAGGATAAAACCTATAATGACGTCTGTCCCAAGTGCGGAGAAAAAACACAAACTTATAACATTAATAAAGATAAAGTTCAGTTAGTTTGTCCGAAATGCCATTCTGAAAAACTTGAAATCACAGATTTGGAATCCTTTTGGATGACATAAAACCAACTTATTTCCACAGTATACAAATCTGATATACCCAAGATTTATAACGCTTTTATAAGGTTAAAAGAAAGGATTAGATAAAAAGATTTCAGAGGAATTTTGGCAAAAAAAAACACAACAAACGGACTCAAGAACTTTTAACCATACAAAACAATATAACGGCTTATGAAAAGGCAAATATCAATTTTATTGAACAGGGGGCAAAATTCTTAAAGATTTGCCCCGATGCAGAGGACTTATACAAGTACGGTGATTGTGCCTAATCTTGCAAAATAACTGATATTAATCAAACAATGACGAACAATTGTCCTTAATATCAAGCGCAATGTCACGTGCTTGTTTTTCTTTTATACCGATATTTTTAGCCACAGCTAAAATATCTTCTAACGTCGGATTTTTGCCTTCTCCATTGATTGTTGTTGCGTGTTCTCCGTTGAATGATGAGCTATATGTTAAATCATATGCAGGCGATAAGTGCCATTCTTTTTTGTTTTCATCATACAAAAATGAGAAATTCTTTGAATGATCATCTCTGTTGTGTGCAAAAACATTAAAGCACATCAATCTATATAATTGTTCAATGTCCTGATAATTCTTTGTTAATTCAAGCGTCAATTTCATCAAAATGTTATAATCAAGATTCGGTAAACGGTGACTTGTTTCTAATAATCCACTGACTGAAACCATATGCACTTTTTTACCGTTTACCCTATCGAAACGCTTAATTCCAAAATATCCGGAACAAATTTTAGAATTAAATAATTTTGTTTCACTCATTTTTATTCCGCAATCTTTAGCGCATAGCGAATACTTATATTCATGTTCTCCAATATTTTTAGGATCCTGCGAGGACGGGAATTTTATTATCCAATCTTCTCCATTAATTTTTGTAAGAATTTTCGGTCTTGCACCGCCTGATGAACCACCCAATTTAAAAAGTTCATCTAAGTTATCGGAATTTTGCGACTCTAATATTTTTGAACATTCAATAGCAAGTTTGTCATAATCAGATTCATTGTTTGGTGTTTCAAACTCATGCTCCGGCTTGTATGTCAAAGCCCCCATCCCACTTTCTTGAACAACAGCCAGTCGGTTTAAATTGTCAATTCCACTCGGGTTGATTTTGTTTTTCAAAAGTAACCTGTCAACAAGCAATCTCCCCCAACCGTCCGGTAAACTATCGTTAAACACTCCAAATAAACCGTCAAATGGCTCAAATTTTGGAAGAAAAACTTTCTTTTGAAGAAGTAAACTAAACGGTGAAATACTAAAACCTGTGGCAAGCCATTCGCTATCATATTCAAATGCGACAAGCCTGTCCGGAGTTTTAGCCAAAGTTCCGACTAATTTATCATTATAAAAAACTTTCAAATACTTGTAGTTATCCATTGATTACCTCGTCAATAGATGTGTAAGTTTTTGTTGTGAATAAATTTTCAATGTCACTATCTAAATCAAGTGCAATCGTGATTTTTATAAAAGATTGCAAAGATATTTCATACTTTGTTTCAAATCTTTTAATGCTGCCAAGACTAACTCCGGATTTTTGTGCTAAAACTTCTTGCGAAATTTTTAGCTTTTTCCTGTGAGTTTTAATTTTTTCAGCCAAACCTTTCGCAATTTCATTAGGCGTTTTTTGATTTAAAAATTGATTATTCACAGATAATATATTAACCTATTTTAATAAAAATGTCAATATATAGATAATATATTATCTAATTAAATTGCAGTCGAGTTCTATAAAACAACATCAGGGTTTTATTATGATGTATTTTTATCAACTTTTGACAAATTATATTACACTATTAATTCACATAACATCTGGAAATTTACTGGAAAATATTTTGTTGCAATATTGTTATGGTTTTTCGGACACTTTTGAAATTGGTTTTTGCTTTTCTTAATCGCTATGATTGGCTTTGTGTTTGAGTTTTACCCGCTTCCCCAAGTCTGAGAGTCGGGGTTTTGAAAAGTCCGAAATGTCCGGTTATTAGGACGAAAATGTCCGGTATCTTTCCATAAAATTTTATAAAATCGCCGAGTTTTCCTATTATATTTGAATTACAGCCAAGTGCAAAAAGCGGACATTTTGTATAATTTGCTATTCAAAATTTATATTAAACTCGGAAGAGTCCCGTAAATTGTGCCTTTTAGAATTTTAATTATTTTGCATAATTCTATGATATTTACCCCTAAGTCGGAAGGAATTTTTTTAGTGGGAAATCGCTTCCCTGACTTTATTTTATAAAGATTTTATCGAAATAAATTTCAAAACTTTAAGATGAGTTTTCTAAAACCAAGTGTAAAAAATATCGGATTAATTTTACCCCTCAAAGT
>JAFRHR010000023.1 GCA_017433195.1 bacterium | reverse complement strand
ATCCCTGATTTAACACACTTTTTTACAACGAGGGAAAGTTTTTTAAAAACAAAAGATGAATATCTTGAAGAACAGGTCAGATTAAATAAAATTGATGTTTGTAACTACTTAAAAATATCTCAGGATAACCTTGTATCTGCGAAACAAATTCACTCGGCAAACATACAGATAGCATCTGCCGAAATAAATTCCTATCCCGATACTGATGCCATTATATTAACAAACAAAGAACAGTCCGCATGCCTTAATTTCGCTGACTGTACCCCTGTTATAATTTACGACAAAGAAAACAATATAGCAGCAGTCATTCATGCCGGCTGGCGCGGAACCGCCCAAAGTATTGCACAAAAAACAGGGCTAAAAATGCAGAAAGAATTTAACTCAAAACCTCAAAACTTATCCGCCGTTATAGGTCCTGCCATTTCTATGTGTTGCTACAACGTAGGAGATGAAGTTTACACAAAACTGAAAGAAACAGTCTCAGATTTCAGTGGGCTCTATAATATTAATGATAATAATATTTATATAGACTTAAAAGGGATAAATAAAAAACAACTCAACGATATAGGAATAAACAACATTGATATTTGCCCCTTCTGTACCTGCTGCAACAACGATATGTTCTTTTCTTACCGCAAAGAAAACGGAACGAGCAACAGACACAATGCTGTCATAAAACTAAAATAGTAAAACTTATTGATTTTATTATTATTTGTTCTAAAATGTATTTACATACATTTTTCGGGTTGGAATGAAAAAACTTACCGAAACAAAGAAATTAAGGAGGAAAGAATGTCAAAGAAATTTTTATTTACATCAGAATCTGTAACTGAAGGACACCCCGATAAAGTTTGCGACCAGATTTCTGATGCAATTTTAGACGAATTTTTAATGCTGGATTCAACAGCAAGAGTTGCCGCTGAAACTACTGCTACAACAGGCATGGTTTTGGTTTGCGGAGAAATAACTTCAAGCTGCTATGTTGATATCCCGAAAGTAGTAAGAAATACCATTAAAAATATAGGTTATGAAGGAACAAGCGGCGGCGGATTTGATTACAATACCTGCTCAGTTTTAACAAGCATCGATGAACAGTCATCAGATATTGCAGGCGGAGTTAATAAGTCACTTGAATCAAGAAATGAATTATCTGATACATCAGTTGACGAAACTTCTAACATAGGTGCAGGCGACCAGGGAATTATGTTTGGTTTTGCTTGTAATGAAACACCCGAATTAATGCCGTTACCAATAAGCCTGGCTCACAAACTTTCTTACAGATTAGCTCAGGTAAGAAAAGAAGGTAAATTAAACTATTTAAGACCTGACGGAAAATCTCAGGTAACTGTTGAATATGTTAACGGAAAACCTTCAAGAATTGATACAATTCTTATTTCAACTCAGCATGCTCCTGAAATAAACGGTATTACCGATAATGCAGAAATTCAGAGAATTATCTACAACGATTTGAAAAAATACGTTATAGACTATGTATTTGAAACCGAATCTGTAAAATTAGACGAAACAACAAAAATTCTTATAAATCCATCAGGAAGATTTGTAATAGGCGGACCTCAGGGAGATACAGGTCTTACAGGAAGAAAAATCATCGTTGATACATACGGCGGTTACTCAAGACACGGCGGCGGTGCATTCAGCGGAAAAGATCCTACAAAAGTTGATAGATCTGCTGCTTATGCTGCAAGATATGTTGCAAAAAATATCGTTGCTTCAGGTCTTGCAGAAAAATGCGAAATAGAATTAGCATACGCAATTGGGGTTGCTGAACCTGTATCAATTATGGTTGATACCTTCGGGACTTCCAAAATTGCAGAAGAAGAAATTGAAATGTTAGTAAGAAAACATTTTGATTTGAGACCGGCTTCAATTATTTCTCAATTCGATTTGAGAAATTTACCTGCTAAAAACGGCGGAAAATTCTACCAGAGACTCGCTGCATACGGTCATATGGGAAGAACTGATTTAATTGTTCCTTGGGAAATAACAGACAAAGCTGATTTATTAAAAAAAGAATCCGAATTGATGATGTCTGCTTTATGAAAGCAAGAAAACAAAAATAAATCATAATAAAAAAGCCGCTTCCAAAGCGGCTTTTTTGTTTCCCCTATCTATAAAACTTTACTTATGAATTTGAATGTATCTTTAATAGATCCTGTTATATTTCCTAATAGTATCTCCGAAAGCGGTCGTTTATCTATCGTTGCGAATATATAATAAATCGGATCTTTACCGTTATTAAATCTCATTTGCCTGTCTTTTGTATCAAGATATTTACGTTCAAAATCTGCAGGTATTTCTAATGCCCCTATCGGCTTTTTATTACGCTCAATTGCACTTTTTATTCCTGACATATCTTCTCTCTTTCTTTTATATTGCTCTCTATATTTATATAAAGTATTTATATAAAAAAAAATTGACTTTTTTATGTCCGTTTTGTAAAGTTATGTAACAAAAAGTATATACTTTTGTTAGAAAATTAGAAATTGTGTCATACTTTTTTAGTCTTTTATCTGGAAAATACACTTTGAACAATGTGCTTTGGGATGAAATACCGGATTATCTTCCAAATCATACATTTTTACAATTTTTATTATTAAGGGACTTCCGCATTTGGGACACAATATGTCAGTTTCTCCATTTAAAATTTTTGTCTTTATTTCATCAATTTTGTATATACTGACAGATTCTGTTGTAACATCTTTTTCCAATTCTTTAAGTTCTATTATCTGACACTTTAACCCTTTTGCAAGTTTTTGTCTTAAAGTAACAGGCAAAAACAACTCTTTTCCTGACTCAATATCTTCAAGTTCTTCTATCGATGCATTAATTTTACGGGATAAACCGACTAAACTCAGTCCCGCCTCTTCTCTCTTTGTTCTTACAAAATCTGCCAATGTAACCATATTGAAATTATACAATAAAAACGTGTATACATAAAAGAAAAAGCTGCTTTGTGGCAGCTAGTATTTCATAATCTTGGGAGGAGATTGGGGATAGTTGTTACATGGCATGATAATACAAACTTTAAAATCATGGCATGACCATGAAAGCATATTTTTACAAAACTTAATATTCCATCTCAAAAGTAACAAATTTTTCAAAAATATTGTGTTTATATAAGTGTACGGTAGATGTTGTATGTAGTATTAATATATTGGAGGTTTTATGTCAATGACAGTAAACAAAACTGATAATGGTGTAGTCAGACGAATGGCTCTTGCCGGCGTTACTACGGGAACTCTTGTGGGCCTCCACAGAGCTGGCATGATTAATACTACAGCCGCAGATACCTTTATTAAAAATATGGGCACAGCTATTAAAAATGGGGATAAAGCAACATTAAAAGAAGGCGGTAAAACGCTATTAGAAGGCGCTAAAAATATCGGCACAAAAGTCCTTAATTCAGCTAAAGAATTTTTTGCAAAAGATTGGGCTTCAAAAAAAGAAATTATCACAAACAAAGGTAAATCTTTATTGGAAGGTGCTAAAAATATCGGATCAAAAGTCCTTAATGCAGGTAAAGAATTTTGGGCTAAAGATGCTGCAGGCAAAAAAGAAACTCTTGAAAAAATTGCTAAAAATCCGTCAGTACGTATAGGTGCTGCTATTACCGCAGGCTTCGTAGCTTTAGGGCTTATCGCTAAGGCTATTAAAAATCATAACTCAGAAGCATAAGTATTTTTAATAACAAAAGGGCGGTTCCTTCGGAACCGCCCTTTTTTAATCAGTATTTAAGTTATGCAACTTCAATTGCGCCAACAGGGCAAGCATCTGCTGCTTCTTTAACACAATCTGCATTAGCTTCAACAGCTGCTGCATTAACTTCTGCTTTGTCTGCTATGCTGAATACTGCATCACAAATAGATTCGCAAGCACCGCATGCAATACAAGAATCATTTACTTTTACGTTCATAATTTTCTCCTTTTTAATTTTGTCTTTCACAAGACATTTTTAGTATATCATAAAAAAATTTAAAATATCCAATCGTTTATTTTTTTAGCTATATTATCAAACCCTTTCTCTAAGCCGAGGTTTTTGGGTTCGATATTTTTACTCCAGTATAAAACAGGAACATATTCTCTTGTATGATCTGTTCCGGGAACTGTCGGATCACATCCATGGTCTGCAGTTACAACAAGCAAATCATTTTCTTCCATTGCTTCCATAATAGGACCAAGGTATGTATCAACTTCTTCAACAGCCTTGCCATAGCCCTTTGCATCGTTTCTGTGTCCGAATAACATATCTGTATCTACAAGGTTTGTAAATATAATTGATTTACTGTTATCTTTAACTTCATGAAGCTCAATTTCTTTAAGCGGAAGTTCTCTTTTAACTGCTTTTAAAGTCAATTCCAAACCTTCTTTGTTGCTTCCGGTATGAATAGCATGGGTTATACCCGATTTTGCAAAAATATCTTCAATTTTACCTATAGCAATAACTTCTCCGCCTGCATTTTTGAGTTTATTAAGCAGAGTATCCTGTGGAGGAACCATTGAATAATCTCTTCTGTCTTTAGAAATTCTTGTCGGTTTGCCGTCTATTACTTTATAAGGTCTTGCAATTACTCTGGCAACGTTATATCCGCCTTCATCAAGAAGTTTTCTTGCTTTTGCGCACCAATCATAAAGTGTTTCAAGCGGAATCATATCTGTATCAACCGCTATTTGATAAACACTGTCAGCACTTGTATAAACTATAGGGAATTTTGTCTTATGATGTTCATCATTCAATTCTTCTATTATTGCAGTCCCGCTTGCGGGTTTGTTTGCCAAAATTCCGCCACAGTTTGTTTCTGCGATAAATTTATCTATTAATTCCGAAGGGAAACCGTTTGGAAAAGTTGAGAACGGTTTTTCCGAAATAAGTCCTGCTATTTCCCAGTGCCCAGTAGTTGTGTCTTTGCCTTTTGATTTTTCTTCCAAAGTTCCGAATTGCCCTATAGGACTTTCAACTTTTTTAACCCCTAAAAAGTTCTGAATATGACCTAACCCTAACTTTTCCATATTAGGAAGATTTAAGCCGTTATTAAATTTGCAGACATTTGCAAGGGTATTACACTCCGGAATATCTCCAAAATTTGCACAATCAGGCATTGCGCCTATTCCCATTGAATCAATTACTATAATTATTGCTCTTTTCATAAAACACTCCTTTTGAGATAAATATATCAAAAACAAAGTATAAAACAAATAAAAACGGACTAATTTTTCAATTAATCCGTTTTTAAATTATTGTTTAAGTGCTTAACAGCAGCAGCAACATTCTTTCTTTTGAATTGAATTTTGTCCGCTGAATGCTTTTAAGCCTCTGTATTTTGCAGCTGAACCAAGTTCCTGTTCAATTCTGATTAATTGGTTGTATTTGCAAATTCTGTCAGTTCTTGAAGCAGAACCTGTCTTGATTAAACCGCAATTTGTAGCAACAGCTAAGTCTGCGATAAAAGTATCTTCTGTTTCACCTGATCTGTGAGAAGCGATAGAAGTATAACCTGCTTCGCTTGCCATTGACATAGCTGCTAATGTTTCTGATAAAGTACCGATTTGATTAACTTTGATAAGGATTGAGTTAGCAACACCTTTTTCGATACCCATTGATAATCTCTTAGTGTTTGTAACGAATAAGTCGTCACCAACTAACTGGCATTTGTGACCGATTCTGTCTGTTAATAATTTCCAGCCTTCCCAATCTTCTTCAGCCATACCGTCTTCGATAGAGATGATAGGATATCTGTCAACCCAATCAGATAAGAAATTAACCATTTCTTCTCTTGATAAAGTTTTACCTTCACCTTCGAGGATATATTTTCCGTCTTCATAGAATTCGGAAGATGCAACGTCTAAGCAGATTTTAATTTGATCTGTGTTGTAACCTGCTCTGTTGATTGCTTCAACTATAACTTCAATAGCTTCTGAATTTGATGATAAATTAGGAGCGAAACCGCCTTCATCACCAACAGATGTAACCATTCCTTTTCCTTTAAGAACTGCTTTTAAGTTATGGAAAACTTCAGCACCCATTTTGATAGCCTGCTGGAAGTTTTCTGCGCCTACAGGAGCAATCATAAATTCCTGGAAGTCAACGTTGTTATCAGCGTGAGCACCGCCGTTTATGATGTTCATCATAGGAACAGGAAGTGTAGTTGAATTGATACCGCCTAAGTATCTGTAAAGAGGCATTTCATATGCTAATGAGCATGCTTTTGCACAAGCAAGAGAAACACCCAAAATAGCATTAGCGCCTAATTTTGATTTATTTTCAGTTCCGTCTAATTCAAGCATTAAATTATCTATAGCTTGTTGGTTAGAAGCATCTTCTCCGATTAATTCAGGAGCGATAATAGAATTAACATTATCAACTGCTTTCATAACACTCTTTCCTAAGAAGTTTGACATATCTCCGTCTCTTAATTCAAGAGCTTCGAAAATACCTGTTGATGCACCTGAAGGTACAGCAGCACGGCCAATAACTCCACAAGATAATTTAACATCAACTTCAACAGTCGGATTACCTCTTGAGTCTAAAATTTGTCTTGCGACAACGTCTTCAATAAATGTTGGCATAATTTTATATCCTTTCTTTTTTAAAATCAAACCATTTTACAAGGAAATAATTGCACAAAGAAACAATAATTTCAAGCATTTTAATAAAATAAATTAAAAAAATTTGCGATAAAATTGCTATAATAAAAATTTAATTATATAATTATGGATAGAAGCGGGTGTAATTCAGTGGTAGAATGTTTGCTTCCCAAGCAAAATGCCGCGAGTTCGAGTCTCGTCACCCGCTATTAAAATAGAGCCTTTGGGCTCTTTTTTAATAGCCTTTTGACATGATGAGAATTTGCTTTTGCGAGTTGCGCGAGCGAGCTGAGGCTGGAGTGCTTTTGCGAAAGTTGCGAAGCAACAGAAGCGAAACACGGAATTGCCGTTACACGCGAGCGAGCAAGAGAAGAGTCTCGTCACCCGCTGATTTAAAAGAATCGCAAGACTCTTTTTTTTATGGTGACATGGCGAGAACTCGCTTTTTGCGAGATCGGAGGATTTTGCACTCTGCCGAAGAAAACAATTGAGTATTGTTTTCTGAGAAGGAGCTGAAGCGAAGCGTAACGCCGAAGTAACACGGAACATAGTGAACGACATTTTTGCGTAAGCAAAATATAGTGAACGGCTGTGGAGTGTGAAGCAATAATCCGATAAAGTCTCGTCACCCGCTATTAAAATAGAGCCTTTTGGCTCTTTTTTAATAGCCTTTTGACATGATGAGAATTTGCTTTTGCGAGTTGCGCGAGCGAGCTGAGGCTGGAGTGTTTTTGCGAAAGTTGCAAAGCAACAGAAGCAAAACACGGAATTGCCGTTACACGCGAGCGAGCAAGAGATGAGTCTCGTCACCCGCTGATTTTATATTGAATATAATTACCTCTTTATATATTCTCCTTTTAAATTATGGATATTATCCGTTGATGTATCCATATATATGTAGAATTTCTGAAATTTAACATTTTTGATATCTGTTCCGAACATATCATCTACAAAATTAATAAAAAAGTTTATCAAACAATCCGTCTTTTTATAACATGAATTATTCTTTTCAGGATTATAATAGGCCAAAATTGTATTAAAAGCATACCTGCTGTTTTTAGAAATTTCACTCCTATACAACTTATCATTAGCAATATACTTCTTTGTTCTTGAACCGTGATCTCCCCAGATAATTATTACTGGTTGTGTTCTTTTGGATAATAACTTTTGTACTATACTTAAAGTTTGTCTATTTGCATATTTTAAATATGAAATATATTTTCCTTTGTTAATTAATTTTGTCTCATTATTATCAGTATAGTCATCTCCGATTTTAGAAACATCATTACCGTTTTCATCATACAAAAACGGATCATGAGGCATTAAAAAATGAGCAAATACAAATTTTTTAGACTTATCATTATTTTCAATTATGTTGTTTAAGATAAACAATGCTTCATCGATGTGTTTTGAAGTATTTTTGGGAATTAAAATTTTAAAACACGTATCCTTTAAAAACAAATTCAATAATGAAGTTTTATAGTCTCCTTTTATTGTATAACCACTATCAATATACTTATCATTCAGCCTAATATTCATTGGCCAAGAATTTATATAATAAATT
>JAFRHR010000022.1 GCA_017433195.1 bacterium | reverse complement strand
TTTCGATAAAATCATTGATAATAATGCAACTGATGTTGTCGAGCAGGCATGGTGGAATGCCGTCTGTCCGTTGTTATCAGGTTCGTTTACATCAATTCCTTTATCTATCAGGAATTTTATATTTGATAATAATTTTGTTTTATCTTCATCGTTTTGTGTGATTCTGAAAGTTTTTATTGCTGATATGAGTGCGTTTTGGTTTGTTATGTTTTGAGCATTAATATCAATGCCTTTATCAATGAGTTTTTGAATTATTCCTCTTGCACTGTCGTCCGGCATAGTTGCAGCAATATGTAATGCGCTGTTGCCTAAAGAATCGGTCATATCAGGTTTAAAGTCAGAAGAATTTATGAATTCTTTTAATTGTTCAGCCCCAAGACTTCTTGTTTCAGGGTTAGCAATATTTCTTTTAATTTTGTCAAATTTAACCTGATATTTGCCGACATTCTCGTAAAAATAAGCTAATGCCTTTATTTCTGTTGAGCCGTTTTTCTTTGCATCATTAATATCTACATCGTCATATTTAGAGAGAATTTGTTTTGCGAAAGTTCCTTTTGAATCAAGGTCGCAGGCAAAATCAAACAACGATTTTTTATCAACCGTGTCATTCGGATTAAATTCAGGTTTGCTCATAAGAATTTTGAAACCGTCTTCCGTGTGCAGAGCAATTGGGTTTTCTTTGAGTTCTTCGTAACTCAGAGTATTAATTTTGTTTTCAAAGAATTCGTTTCTTTTTGCTTGGTATGCCTCTCTCATTTCATCCTGTTTACCCCTGTATTCAAAAACTTTTTCAACAAATTCAGGGTTTCCTGTCATACAGACACGGCTTATAACATTTCTGTTATCTGCTTCTAAATTGATTAAAGGTGTTGAGTTGAGCATTTTTATTGCATCATCAAATCTTTGTACGCTCAGAAGAGATACGAATTTTTTGCTTATTTCCTCTTCCGACCATATATTTTCCTCAGGTGAAAGTTTATTTATGTCGACCTGAATTTTATCAGCCAAACCTTTTTTAGTTGATAAAGCATTTTTTCGGTTATCGACACCTCTTTGATATCTTTTTATAAGGTCAACAGTAGTAATTGATGCACAGGATAACGCATCGGTCATCATTTTATTTTTAATGTATATGTCAACGTCAGGGTGTTCAAGAATTTTTTTGACTATTTCAACTTCACCTCTGTTTGCTGCTATCATTAGTGCAGTATTGCCGTTTGGTGTTTGTGCGTTTACATCAACATTAGGGTTTTGAAGCAATTTTTCAACTTCTTTTATATCGCTTTTATCAACGGCATTAAGTAAAGGTGTAAATCCGCGTTTATCTTTTGCGTTTATGTCAGGTCCGACAAAGATTACATTTTTTCTTTTGTCTACACCTCGTTCATAATTTAATATCTTAGCAGCCATATCAAAGCGTCCATTTTTTCTTGCCCATTCAAAAGCTGTTCGTCCGGTGAAGTCTTCTTTTCTTATATCAATATCAGGATGTTCAAGTAATTTGTCAACCACTTCAGAAATATTGCTGTAGCTTGCCCAGATTAAAGCCGTATTTTCTCCGTTTCCCTGAGCGTTTACATCGATATCCGAACGTTGAAGTAATTTTTCAACGATTGACGCATCTCGTTTATAACTTGCACGAATTAAAGCCGTACATCCTTCTTTATCCTTTAAATTTACATTGACATCGGGGTTTTGAAGTAATTTTTCAACCTCATCAATGTCCTGAGCCTCTACGGCACGATGTAATGCGGTACGTCCTTCTGAATCCTGAGCGTTTATATTTATTCTTTGTGCGGAATTAAGGTTGCTTACATTTTTTCGTTTGTCGACTCCGCGTTCATAAGTTTCTATTAGTTCGGCTATTGTCGCATATCCTCTTGCTCTTGCATATTTTAAAGCCGTATTGCCGTAATTATTTTTTAAGTTTATATCAACATCGGGGTGTTTTAGTAATTCTTTAACTATGCTGTGATATCCTTCTTGACTTGCAAATAGCAAAGCAGAATTGCCTTCTTGATCTTGTAAGTTTACATCGATATCCGGACGTTGAAGCAGTTTTTCAACTGTAATTTTACGACCTCTTGAGGCTGCCCAAATTAATGCTGTGTTGCCGTTATTGTCTTGCAAATTTATATCGACATCTGGATTTTGAAGTAATTCATCAATACTTTCCATATTCATGTTCTCTATAGCACGATGTAATGCCGTACGTCCTTTGGAATCCTGAGCATTTATATCTGTTTCCTGTGCAGAATTGCTGTTATTTACATTTTTTCTCCTGTCAACACCTCTTTGATAGTTTTGAATCATTTGTTCTATATCTTGATGTCCTCTCTTTTTTGCCCAATCTAAAGCTGTACAATTTATGCTGTCTTTAATATTTATATCAACATCAGGGTGTTCGAGTATTTTTTTTAGTGTCTCTGGGTAGCCTAAATAACTTGCCCAAATTAAAGCGGTATTACCGTCTTCATCTTTTGCATTTACATCGACATTAGGGTTTTTGAGAATATTTTCAAGTTCATCAACAAGTCCTTCTCTCGCTGCATGAAGTAAAGAAATATTTAATGAATTTTGTCTGTTTGTTCTTGAATTTGTTTGTCTGCTTTGTGTATTTCTTTGATATTCGTTTAATAAATTATGTATCTCTCCGTTTGTGACAGAATAATAAAGTGCGGTACTACCGTGAGAATCTTCAATCTTTAAATCTACATCAGGTCGTTCAAGAAGTTTTTTGACCATCGGAATGTTGCCTGCTTTTACCGCCATTATCAAAGCAGTATTTCCCAGATTGTTTTTTGCATTTACGTCAATATCTGAACGTTTAAGCAGCTGCTCGGCTGTTTTTCCGTCATCCATTATAAATGTGGTAAGCATTAATGGAGTATTATTCCAGTTATCTTTTGCGTTTATATCAATATCAGAGTATGTATCAAGCAAAGTTCTGACAAGATTAGAATCTCCGGCTTTTGTCGCAAGGTGTAATGCGGTACGTCCGTTTTCATCTTTTTTGTTAACAGCAGAAGCGGTTGAAGAAACCTGACTTGAACTGTTACGTCTTCTTGCGGATTTTCTTCTGTCAACTCCCGGTTGATAAGTTTCTATCATTCTTTTAATTTCAGGTTGTGCTCTGTCGTATGCTGTTCTTCCGTCTTCACCTTTGATATTTACGTCAACATCAGGATGCTCAAGTATTTTTTTAGCCATATCGGGATAGTTCCATATTGCTGCAACGGCTAAGGCTGTATAGCCGTTATTTTCCGTTGCGTTTACGTCAATATTCGGATGTTCAAGCAGGACTTCCGCAACATCTGGAAAATTAGATACAACTGCACAAATTAAAGGTGTTTCTCCGATATTGTATGCTTTATGGCAGTTTATATCCGTTCCTTTGCTTAATTCCTGATTTAATTTTTCAAAATCTTTAAAATATACTGCCTGAAATAGTTCTCTTTCCCCTTTAAAACTTACATTTACAAGACTTTTTGCGTCTCTGAACGAAGGCAGTGACATACCTGTTTTGCCCGCTGATTCTTGTTTTTCAGTGGGTTTGTTTGTTTTGCGGTAATTTAGATTATTGCTAATCGGGGCAATTCTCATAAAATAAGGCCTTCGTTTTTAAAATAAACATGTATATACGTTTGTTTTAAAAACCGTAAATATATTTTTTGTTAATTAATAATCATACTTTTTACACTTCTTAACAGTAAATTACGGACAAATAAAAGGTATTTTAATTAACGTAGTTGTTGTATGTTTCTTTCATCTGAGGAGTGCTCAGGTAGAAGCTTCCTTTGTGCCCGAGTTTATCTTTTTCGAAAATCTGCGGTTTTTTATCTAAAATCATATTCAGTAAAGCAACCGAAGTTGTCGAGCAGGCATGGTGGAATGCAGTCTGTCCGTTGTTATCGGGTGCATTAATGTCAATTCCTTTATCAAGCAGGAATTTTATATTTGATAATAATTTTGTTTTATCTTCATCTGTTCTTGCAATTCTGAACGCTTTTATTGCTGAAACCAAGGAATTTTGGTTTGTTATGTTCTTTGCATTGATATTAACTCCTTTATCAATGAGTTTTTGTATCAAACCTCTTGCATTGTCGTCAGGCGTGCTCGAGACAATATGCAGTAAACTGTTCCCTAAAGAATCTGTCATATCGGGTTTAAAATCTGCTGAATTAATGAAGTCTTTTATTTGAGTTACCGCAATATCTCTTGTTTCGGGATTGGATAAATTACGTTTTATGTTATCAAATTTCAGCTGATATTTACCCCTTGTTTCGTAGTAATTAACAACTCCTCTGATTTCATCGCTTGAAGCGTTTTGCGCCCTTTGGGTATAGACATCATCATATTTTGAGAGAATTTGTTTTGCGAGTTTTCCTGTTGTATCTAATTGACATGCATATTCGAATAATGAATTATCACCTGACATATCATTCGGATTAAATTTCGGATTACTCATAAGGATTTTAAATCCGTCATCGGTATGAAGTGCGAGGTTATTCTCTTTCAGTTCGTCATAACTCAATTTCATTATTGTTTTATTCAGGAATTTTGTTCTTTTTCTGTCATAAACAGTCCTCATTTTAGGCTGGTTATCTTTGTATCTGAAAACTTTCTGAACAAAATCGGATTTTCCTGTCAAGCAAATTTTATCCATAGTTCCGTTGTCTGATAAATCTATCAGCGGTGTATTTTGAAGCATAGTTTCAGCATCTTCAAATCTTTTTGCTTTAATCAGAGCCTGAAAATGTTTGCTTATTTCATCTTCTGACCAGATATTTTCTTCTGGTGAAAGTTTATTTATATTTATAGGAGGACGTTGCGTAACTTTTAAAAGTTCTTTTCTTCCGTCAATTCCTCTTTGATACTCACTTATGCGTTTGCTGAAATTGTAATCAGAGGCCAAATGTCCGTTGATATCCTGTATGGTTACATCAATATCCGGGTGTTCAAGAAGTTTTTCCATTATCTTGGGGTAGCCCATAAGTGCGGCATAAAAAAGTGCCGTTCGTCCGTCTTTATCTTGTATGTTCACATCAATATCAGGACGTTCAAGAAGTTTTCCGACAACATCGAGTTTAAGATTTCGTATCGCCCAAATTAAAGGAGTTTGCTTTTCTTCGTCATCCTGAGCATTTACATCTGTTTCAGGGTGTTCGATAAGTTTTATTGCTATATCGTCATACTTGCTGTTTGTCGCAAAAAGTAAAGCTGTTTTGCCTTCGTTTTTATCCTTTATATTTACATCAATATCAGGATTTTTGAGCAGACATTCAACATCGTCAAGCCTTCCGTTAATAACTGCTTTCATTAAGTATGTTTTTCCGGTTCTGTCGGTTGCGTTTACGTCAAAACCTGATTTTTTAGCCGTTTGAGGCGGATTTTTTCTCTTATCCAGTCCCGGAATATAGTTACTTATCATTTCTGCGATTTTTGCACCTTCGGGTTTATCCGAGCGGGCAGTTGCATAAAAAATTGCGTCACAGTTTTTATTGTTTTTTATTGTTGTATCAATGGCAGGGTGTTGAAGCAGTTTTTCCGCTACATCTGCATATCCGTGAACGGCAGCAAACATCAAAGCGGTATCTCCGTGTTCATTTTGTGCATTAACGTCAATGCCAGGCTGTTGAAGCAGTATTTCAGCAACCTTAGCTCTACCTCTGTTGCAGGCTAAAATTAAAGCCGTATTCCCTTGGGCACTTTGTTTGTTTATATCAACTTCTGGGTTTTGGAGCATTTTTTCAATTTCGCTGATTTCTCCCCAAATGCAAGCCCGTTGAAAAGCCGTAATTCCGGTTTCGTCAAACGCATTTGTATCGGAAGATTGCTGATTAACAGAGGTTCTTCTGTCAACACCTCTGACATAGCTTTTTATCATTTGCTTGCATTCCCCAGAGGTGTAATATAAAACGTCATTACCCCATCTGTTCTTTATTTTTGTATCAACATCCGGATGTTGAAGAATTTTTTCTACAATTTCCGTATATCTCCATTGTCCTGCTATACTTAGTGCAGTGTTTCCACGATTATTTTGTTTATTTACATCAATATCAGGATGGCGAATCAGTTTTTCAACTATCTCAGCGTTATTGCCTTTGTGACTTGCTAAAATCAGAGCAGTATTTCCTTCCAAATCCTGTATGTTTATATCAACATCAGAACGTTGAATAAGTTTTTCAACAACTTCTGTTTGCTCGTTAGCACATGCGCACATCAGTGCCGTACAGCCGCATGCATCACGCAGGTTTACATTGATATTCGGATTTTGCAGTAACTGTTCGACTTCAGATGTTCTGCCGTAGATACTTGCCAACATTAGAGCTGTATTTCCGTCTTTGTCAAAGGCGTTTATATCAATATCAGGATTCTGAAGTAATCGTTCGACTTCGTCGGTTTTTCCGTCACGGCAGGCACTGATTAATTCAAGACTTCTGTCTTTATTTTCTTTATCTGTACCGACAGATGGTTGATTAATGGTAGCTCTTCTGTCAACACCTCTTTTGTAATCTTGTATCATTTTCTTTATTGTATATCGCCATGTCCATCTTGTAGCGGTAGCGTTGGTATCGTCTTTTATGTTCACATCAACATCCGGATGTTTAAGCAAGGCTTCTACTGTCTCGTAATGCCCATTGGCGGCTGCCGAAATTAGAGCTGTTTTGCCGTCGTTATTTTGTAAATTCATATTGATATCAGGATGCTGAATAAGTTTTTCAACAACATCTGTATGTCCGTTAAAAGCGGCTATATATAAAGCACTCTCCCTGTATTTCCCCTGTATATTTACATCAATATCAGGATTTTGAAGCAGTTGTTCAACTTCATTAAGTTTCCCGTCAGCACATGCACGGATTAAAGCGGTATTTCCGTCTTTATCTTTTGCGTTTATATCAACAGAGGCCTGTTGCGTATTTTGAATAGCATCTCCATTTAATCCCCTTCTGTCAACGCCACGCTCATAGTTTTCCAGCATTTGAATTAAATCGTTTGAGAAGTCTCTGTATCTTGCCCAGTACATTGCATCATAGCCCTGATTATTTTTTATGCCTGTATCAACATCAGGGTGTTGAAGAATTTTCTCGACAACCTCCGGCTGATTTTCTGCACAGGCACGAATTAAAGGAGTATTCCCTATATCATCCCGAACATTTACGTTAATATTAGGGTGTCTGATAAGATTTTCGGTAATTTCAGCAGAGCCGTTTGTTGCTGCAAATAACAATGGATTCCAGCCTCCGCTTTCCTGTGCGTTAACATCAACATCAGATCTTTGGAGCAATTTAAGTGCAATTTCTTTATTGTTTTGAATACACGCAGTGCTTAAAGGTGTTGCGCCTCTGTCTGTTTGGGTGTTTACGTCGATATCTTTATGTTTTAACAGTTCATCAACAATATCCCCGAAATTTTCATGACATGCAAGATGTAATGCACTGTATCCGTAAGAACTTTTTGCATTTACATCGATGTCGTCACGCTGAAGCAGTTGTTTAACGATATTTATACTGCCGTTATTACTTGCAAAAGTTAAAGCTGTATTATAATTTCTGCTTCTTATATTTACATCAATATCAGGACTTTTAAGCAGTTCTTTAACTATTTTGGGTTCTCTGAAAACACTTGCTATCATCAAAGGTGTATTTCCTCCGTCATTTTTTTCGTTGACGTTGGCGCCTTTTTCGATTTCTTTCTTTAAACTTTCTACAGCCCCTGTTGCGGCATAAGTGTGAATCAGCGCTTTAAAACTCAGATTTGCCAGACTTTTTGCATCTGCAAAGTTTGGAAGTTCTGCTTTTATTGCAGGTTCGGTTACAACCTGCTTTTTAGAAGGTTTCCCCATGTAGTTATTTATTAAATTGTTCTTAATTGCAGAAATCTGCATTTTATTTCCCTTTTTTAAATAACGTAGTTAGTGTATGCTTCTTTCATCTGAGGTGTGCTCAGGTAGAAACTTCCTTTGTGTCCGAGATTATCTTTTAAGAAGATGTTCGGTTCTTTTGATAAAACTAATGACAATAAAGCAACAGAAGTTGTCGAGCAGGCATGGTGGAAAGCAGTCTGTCCGTTGCTGTCGGGAGTGTTTACATCAAGTCCTTTATCAAGAAGGAACTTAATGTTTGATAACAACATTGTTTTATCCTTATCGTTTTGAGCAATTCTCATTGCTTTAATTGCGGAGATAAGTGCATTTTGATTTGTTATGTTTCTTGAATCAAGATGAACACCTTTATCTATGAGTTTTTGAATTATTCCTCTTGCACTGTCGTCAGGCATAGTTGCCGCAATATGTAATGCGCTGTTACCTAAAGAATCTGTAATTTCAGGTTTGAATTCAGGAGAATTTATGAAATCTTTCAACTGTGTTGCCGCAAGTTCTCTTGTTTCTGGATTAAACATATTGCGTTTGATTTTTTCAAATCTAAGCTGATATTTACCCTTTGTTTCGTAATCTTTAATCATAGCTTTGATTTCTTTGGGTTTGCCTTTTGTAGCTTTTTGGGTTTCGACATCATCGTATTTTGATAAAATTTGTTTTACCATAGTGCCTTTTGAATCCAAACCACATGCAATTTCAAACAACGATTTTTTATCGATTTTGTCATTAGGATTAAATTCTTCTTTAGTCATAAGAACGTTAAATCCGTCTTCCGTATTGAGTACGACAGGGTTTTCTTTGAGTTCTTCATAACTCATTTTTTGAATTGTATTTTCCAAAAAGGCTTTTCTTTTTGTGTCGTAATCGGCACGCCTATTAGCCTGATTATCCTCATAATTGAAAACTTTTCTTACGAAATTACGTTTCCCTGTCGAGCAGACTTCTGCCATAATTTTATTATCGTCACCCTCTAAGTTGATTAAAGGTGTTGCTTCAAGCATTTTTTCAGCATCATCATATTTTTTGTTGATAACAAAAGATAAAAACTTGTTGCTGATCTGTTCTTCTGTCCAGATATTTTCTTCCGGTGAAAGTTTGTTTATATCGACAGGTGTTTTAACTATATTGCTTTTTGATACATCTAATACATTTTTTCTTTTGTCAACGCCTTTTACGTAGTTGGCTAACATTTTGGTAATTTCTTTGTCTACTTTATAGACTGAAATATCCCATGCGTCTTCACCTTGATTATTTTTTATACCCAAATTAACTCCGGGATGTTCAAGAATTTTTTCTGTACAATCTGTGTAACCTTCTTTGATTGCTATCATTAATGCGGTATTTCCGGAGTCAGGTTTTATTGAATTGACGGAAATATCAGGATGCTGAAGAAGTAACTCCACAATATCAGGAGCATCGTGAAGTACTGCATTTATCAGCGGAGTGTATCCGTAACCGTCTTTAAGATTTACATTTATATTCGGGTGCTGAATAAGCATTTCCGCTATTTCTTTCTGTCCGTTATAGCAGGCATAAGTTAAAGGGGTTTCCTTTTCATCATTGCGGATATTTACATCAATATCAGGATGTTCGAGCAGTTTTTTTGCATATTTGGGTTCTTTTTCCGCCATAGCAAGATGTAATAAAGGCATTCCATAATCGTCTTTAAGGTTTACATTGATTTTAGGATGTTTAAGAAGTTCTTCAAATACTTCCATATTGTCGTTTGAGATTGCGTAAGAAAGTGCGATACCGTCGTCACAGTTTCTGCCGTTTACATTCGTTCCTTTTGCAATTTCTTTCTTTAGCATTTCCAAATCGCCATCAATTGATGCTTCTATCAATTCGTCTATCCCTCTGAAGTTTATATTCACAAAACTCTTTGCATCAATAAACGATGGAAGTTCAGATTTTTGAACAGGATTTGTTACAACCTGTTTTTCTGAAGGTTTCCTCATAGAGTTATTAATAATACCGTTCTTAATTCCGTAAATTTGCATTTTCGTTTTCCTTTAATTATTTACATAGTTGCTGTAAACTTCCTTCATTTGAGGTGTGCTCAGGTAGAAGTTTCCTTTGTGTCCGAGATTATCTTTTTTGAAGATGTTCGGCTCTTTTGCCAAAATCATTGTCAGTAACGCCGGAGAAGTAGTCGAGCAGGCATGGTGAAATGCCGTCTGTCCGTTGCTGTCCGAAATATTTATATCAATTTCTTTATCGAGAAGGAATTTTATATTTGATAATAATTTTGTTTTGTCTTCATCGTTTTGTGCAATTCTCATTGCTTTAATTGCTGAAACCAAAGCGGTTTGTTTAGTTACGTTTTGAGAATTGATATCGATATCTTTATCGATAAGTTTTTGTATAAGGCCTCTTGCACTATCATCAGGCATTGTAGCCACAATATGTAATGCACTATTGCCTAATGTGTCTGTCATATCAGGTGTATATTCTTCCGAATTTATGAATTCTCTTAACTGTTGAACAGCCTTTTCTCTTTTTTCGGGATTTGCGATATTGCGTTTGATATGTTCAAATTTAAGTTGATACTTGCCGTCAGTTTCATAAGTACTTATTATTTCCTTTAAATCTTTATGAGCATATCTTTTTGCTCTTTTGGTCTCAACGTTGTCGTATTTCCCGAGGATATCCTGTACGAGGTCGCCGTCTTCGTCCATACTGCATGCCAATTCAAACAAAGATGTTTTATCAACCGTATCGTTCGGATTAAATTCTTCTTTTGTCATAAGAACTCTGAAACCGTCTTCCGTATGAAGTGCTACAGGATTTTCTTTGAGTTCTTCATAACTCAGTTTTTGAATTTTGTTTTCTAAAAAGTCTTTTCTTTTTTCTTCGTAATCGGCTCTCATTTCGGGCTGATTTTTTTCGTATTCAAAAACTTTTTTTACAAATCTGAAATCACCTGTTGTACAAACCGCATTTAAAATTTCGTTATCGTTTCTTGTCAAATCAATACATGGAGTGCTGTTTATCATTTTTTCAGCATCTTCAAGTTTTTGTGTTTTAACAAGTGTTAAAAATTTATCCGTAATTTTTTCATCTGTCCAGATATTTTCTTCGGGAGAAAGTTTATCAATATCAACAGGGATGTTTTTTGTGGTAATTAAAACATTTTCTCTTTTATCAACCCCTCTTTGATAGTTATTCAGCATATTTCTGAAATTTGCTGCGTCGTAACTTATATAATCAAATGCGGTACGTCCTTCATTATCTTCGGCATAGATATCAACATCAGGGTGTTTAAGGATTGTTTCTGCAGTTTGGTTAAGCCCGCCTTTTATCGCAAGCATTAATGCTGTCTGCCCGTTTTTATTTTTCATGTTTACGTTGGTCTCAGGGTGTTCAATGAGTTGTTTAACTACATCCCTTTGGGCTTTTAATGTCGCATTGTTGAGTGGAGTGTCTCCGTCTTTATCTTTGATGTTAACATCAATATCAGGATGTGTAATAAGCAATTCTACTATACTTGTAAGTCCGTTATAAGAACAATGTGTCAGAGGGTAATTACCTTTTTTGTCTGGCAATTCGGATCTGTGTCAGGATGTTCAAGGAGTTTTGCAACTACGTCTTTATCTCCGTCTCTTGCCGCTATAAATAATGCGGTTCTGCCGTCATTGTTTTTTATGTTTACATCAATATCAGGATGCGCAAGCAGTTTCTCCACAAAATCAAGGCTGTTTTTCATTGCCGCATAAGTTAAAGGCGTATCTCCGTCTGAATCCTGATAATTAATGTTTTCTACTGTTGCGAGTTCCCTGTCGAAATCATCGGTATAGTGGTTACCGATAGCACGCATAAGTTCCTGTTCGCCTTTAAAGGTTATATTTACAAAACTCTTTGCGTCGGCAAATAAGGGGAGTGTTGTTACATTACTATTCTTAATTTCGCGTTTGTTTTGAACATTCTTGTCTGCTCTGTAGCAACTGTATAAATTGCTAATCGGGGTAATTTCCATGGTTTTCCTTTCAGTTATTTTTAAAAATAAAATAATACTAGTATGCTCTTTTAAAAATCGTGATAAAAATTTTTGTTATTTTAAAATGTACTTTTTTACACTTCTTAACATGTGAAATCCAGTCAGGACTTCATGTTACGTTTTGTAAAATTGCATGAAAAATTTTGGCAAAAAATTTTTTTACGGATTTTACAGTAATCAAGAAAAATTAAGTAAATATTTACAGGAGCCCCATAATGAAAGTACTTACACGTACGAATGATTATTCAAGAAGTTTAAATTACAGATATATGATGTCTTTTAAGGCTGATATGTCTAAAGAAGTTGCAGATAGCTGGAGAAGCACAGATTTATCAAATATATATACAAATCTTCAAAATTTTGCACTTGACCCTACGGATGTTGATAAAGACTACAACCGTAATTTTCTGCACTATGTTGTGCAATGTGATAACCCGTCAATTATTGATGAATTAAGATTCAGAATACAGACTATTCCAAAAGAAGATTTGGCAAAACTTGCAACACAAAAAGACAAATATGGTAAAAAACCTTTGGATTACTGTACAAATCCCGTGTCCAAAGATACTTATAAAGCTTTGTTTGAAGAAGTTTTAGGCAGAAGTTTATCAGAACCCCAATCTTCTGAACCGCAGGCATCAGAACCTAAAAAAGCAGATTTTAATGAAGCGGTAAAAGCAACTTACATGCCGCAGGAAAACCCTGTTCAGACTGTTCCTGTTGCTAAGCCTAAGGCTGATCCGGAAATTATTGATGCGGAAATTATCGAAGAAGAAACTGTCGGAAACGAATTAAAAGAAGGAACCGTTATTCCTGTAAGTGATGATTTGGATTCCGATTTTGATTTCGGTGATGAGGAAGGGGTAAATGAAGGGGTAAATGTTGATGGTAAAGAGATTCAGGATGCGAACATTTCTGTTTCTCAAAATTCAAATTCTTCTGCTCAGGTTTCAAAGCCAAATGCTACAACTCCGGCAGGTGATGCAGGGGCGGAAAAAGGTCCTAAGAAAATAACATTCGATGATATTATCGGTTTGGATGATGTTAAGGTAAAACTCATAAAAGAGTTAGTACTTCCGCTGAGTGATGAAAATTTAAGCAAATTAGATAAAAATGCCCTTAATTTAGAAAACGGTTTTCTTTTGCATGGTCCTGCAGGATGCGGGAAGAAAGATTTGGCAATGGCTCTTGCGAATGAATTGGGCATGAAAGTTACCGAAATTAATGATTTGAATGATTTGATCAAAATGAAAAACGAATCAAAACAAAAAATTAAATCTAAAAAGGATCTCAAATTTGTACTGATAGATAATATTGATGAAAAGATTAATCCAAATATGGTTGATACTACTGCAGCAATATTTAAGGATTGTGCAAAAAACGGTATTATCCTTGTTGCAACAACCAATAAGTATGATGATATTGATAAAAATATAATCAGAGTCGGAAGTTTTGATCAACACATTGAAATTCCTCTGCCTCAGTATAAAGACAGAGTTAAGCAGATAAAGAAACATATTGAAGGAATTCAGGAAGAACTCAATGTTCAGATTACTGATAAAGATATTGAACAAATTGCAAAAGGCACGAGCGGTTTTTCTACTGCAGCTATCAAATATGTTATTGAAAAAGGTATCAAAGATGAAGTAGTGCGTGGAAACGGAGTTCTGGATATTTCTGATATAAATTCCGTAATTGAAGAATACGCAAAAACAAGAAATATCGGAAAACTTATGGAAGACAATCCGACCTCCGTTTATGATACTTTTGTTAAACGTACCATAATCGATTCTCCAAAAGATTTTTCTGAAGTTGCAGGCATGGAAAATGTAAAAAAGCAGTTCAGAGAATCTATTGTTGACAGACTTGAGCCTGAAACGAGAAAGAGATTTGAAAAAGCAGATACTTCTTTGTTTAATGACGGTTTCTTGTTATACGGTCCTCCGGGATGCGGTAAAACATTTATGGCAGAAGCGTTAGCAGGAGAAACAAAACTTCCTCTTTATAAAATAGATAAATCAACTTACGAATCTTCTTTAAAAGGTGATACTGTTAAAAAGATTGCAAAAATATTTAATCAGTTATTCAAGAAGTTTGAAGAAACAGGCGAATACAGTATTTTGTTTGTTGACGAAGCTGATTCGATTTTCCCAAAAAGACAGAATGCTGATGACACGAGTAATCAGGAAACAAATATGATGCTTCAGTATCTGAATAACTGCACAAAAAAAGGTGTTATTCCTATTCTTGCAACAAACTTCAGAGATAAACTTGATGATGCTGTTATCAGAACAGGAAGAATAGGTACTTATATCGAAATTCCTGCTCCTGATTTTGAAGCAAGAAAAGAATTGTTCAAAATAAACCTTATGAGAAAAGAAGTCGGAAAAAATATAACAGAGGATAACTGCAAAGAACTTGCCGAAATGTTAGAAGGTTATTCTTCATCTGATATTGCACACATTACTAAAAATGCTATTGATAAGGCTTTGTTAAAAGGTGATGAACCTCTGACGATTGACGATATTAAAGCTGAAATAAAAATTTATGCAAGAGAAAGAAATTTATCCGATGACTTTACAGTTAATGATAAAACTGCTCAGTTCGATACTTTCAAAAAGCGTGAAAGAATAAAATATCCTAAAAATTTCGGTGACGTTGCGGGTATGGAATCTACCAAAAACGAACTGAATAAACTCATCGTTGACAGATTAAAACCGGAAGTTCAGGAAAGATTTAAGAAAAACGGAAGACCGCTTTTTGGTGACGGTATAATGCTTTACGGTAAACCCGGGAATGGAAAAACCTTTATTGTTGAAGCACTTGCAGGTGAAGCAAATCTGCCATTGTACAAGGTAACTAAAGCTGATTATGATACAAAATGGAAAGGCGAAGCAGGTAATAATATTGCAAAAATATTTAATCAGTTGGAAGAAAAATTCAGAAAAACAGGCGAATACAGTTTATTGTTCTTTGACGAAGCAGATGCTATCTTCCCGAAAAGAGGTACTACAGGCGGATGGAATGACGAAGAAACAAACCTGTTACTTACTTATTTGAATAATGCTTCTTCAAAAGGTATCATTCCTATTCTTGCATCAAATTACAGTGAAAAAATAGACGATGCTGTTCTTCGTTCAGGTCGTATCGGAACTCACCTTGAAATTCCGTCTCCCGATTTCCCTGCAAGAAAAGCAATGTTAGAACGTGAAATCTTGGGTAAGGATTTGACAAAACATATTACCGATGACGATATTTCAGAACTGGCAAGATTGTTGAACGGTTTTTGCGCCGCAGATATTACAAAAACGGCAAGTAAAACAATTGATGTTGCACTGATGGATGAATCAAAAACAGAACTTACAATTGAAGATTTTAAAGAAAGGTTCAAAGATTTCTCACATCAAAGAAATATCCCGGAAGTTAATGATTTAAATGTAACTTCTCAATATGATACGGTTTTGAAAAGGACTCAAATAAAAGAAAGTGATCCTAAATCACTTGATGAAATCGGCGGTATGAAAGAAGCTAAAAAAGAACTTTTTGAATCAGTTATAATGGCTGCTGATCCTGAAATGGTTAAAATGTTTGAGGAAAACGGTATTGAACAATCAAACGGTGTTCTTTTGTACGGACCTCCGGGATGCGGTAAAACATATATAATGAAAGCAGTTGCGGCTCAGGCAAAATTACCGCTTTATCAGATGAAGATGTCTGAAGTCGGCAGCAAATACGTAAATGAAACATCTGAAAATATATCAGCTGTATTTAAGCAATTAAGAGATAAATATGCAAAAACAGGTGAGCCGAGTATCTTGTTCCTTGATGAATGTGACAGTTTCTTTGAACGCAGCAACAGTTTTGGCGGCAATTCTGAAAAAAGTAAAGATTTGAATACTTTAAAAGAAGAAATGAATAATGCCGGCAAAGATGGTGTTATAGTCGTTGCTGCTACAAACGAAATTCAGAAAATTGATCCTGCAATTCTTCGTGACGGAAGATTTGATGCGAAAGTTTACATAGGACTTCCTGATATGGAATCACGTTTGGATATAATTCAGAAAGATTTGAGAAAACGTAAACTTACAGCAGAATTCTCAAATAATGAAGAATTTATCAAAAAGATGGCAGAAACTTCTGACGGCTTGCCGACTGTTTCTATTGTAAAAGCAATTTCAAAATATACAAAACAAGCCTTGTCAGCAGCAAAAATTTCAGGTCAAAAACCTGAAATAACAGAAGCAGGACTTCTTAATGCAATTCAGGAAAAAATAGAAAAGAAAGAACAATTAGATCAGGATATTGCTGAAAGAAAATTTAGTTTCTAATTACATAAACCATCCTGATATTTTTGCATAGTAATCTTCGTCTATGTAGTATTGTTCTTGATTACAAACATCTTTGTAATCAATAAAGTAATCTTGTTCAAATATTTGATTATTTTGGTCATTAAGCAATTTGATGTGTTTTGCAAATTCAATAGACGCAGGAAATTTTCTCCAGTTTTTGTAATCTCTTTGAAGATATGTTTCATAATCGTTTGCAATACTGAGTTCAATATTCCGAAATTTACATTTTTTATAAGGTAAAAAAGTTTCTAATTTTTCAAATCGGGCAGGTTTTGGCTGATAGAAATTTGTCAGAGCGCAGTGTTTTGCTATATATTGGCAATTATCCCTGGTTGAAAATATTTTATTTGAGTTAATTTCATTGAGGTATATTTCATTTATCTGCCCCCAAGTTAAATTATTGTTTGTATAAATTTTTGCAAATTTATACCACCATTCTTCATAATCTGAAAAACTTGCTTTGGGGTTTATAAATTCCCACAGAAGGAAATCACAAAAAATACAGTCGGCGAAAGATGTTCCTCTGTATGCCTGTAGGTATCCGTTTGCATTTGTGATAATTATTTCGTTCGGATATTTTTTTAAATTTTTATCGATTTCCTTAATCCAATCAATATAATCGTGACACTCGCTTGAATCTACAAATTTGTATTTTTGTCTGAGTGTTTGTTCAAATTTATCAAAATCATCTCTTAGCATATCAAAATCCATGTCATCATCCCATGGTATAAAGTCATTATGGCGCAGGGCTCCTATAAGAGTCCCCCCATTCAGAGAAAAACCGATATCATTTTGAAGCGGAAGAATTATTTCTGTTGCAAGATTATAAATTCTGTTTTGATAGTCTCTTAAAAGTCCTTTTGCCTGAGGTAAAGTCCTTGGTTTTACTTTTTTGTCATAGTATTTTTGAATTGATTTTTTATCATTATTAAAAGTCAGATAATTATAGTTCTTTTTGTAATTAAATTTAAGTCTTTTTATTAATAATTTTTTAATGTTAACGTATGGGGATATGTATTTTGCCGTAAGTATCAATTTTGCATATTTTTCGGATGTTAATTGTACTTTTTGTTTGTGTTCTTCATATTTTTGATTTATTTTTTGTTTTATTTTTTGTTTTATTTCGTCTTTCTTTTGCTTAATTTGTTGTTTAATTCGTTCTTTTTTTTGTATAAATTGTTCTTTTTTCCGGTTATAAAATCTTCTGATTTTAAGAAGATTAATCAAGAGTATGTTGATTAATCCAAGTGATACAATTTTGTTAAAAGTTTCCCCTGCCGTTCGTTTTAATTTATGAATAAACATAGTTTTAATTATATCATGTTTTTATCTTAAGCAATATTCAGAAAGTATAACGTCTTTTAAAACCTCAAGGGAATCTATATTATCGCTTTCGTGATAAGCAACTCTGATATCGGTGCAGCCTGTAATGATTTTTTCCGCACCTTTTTCAAGAAGATGTTTTTTTACATTTTTGAATATATTTTCAGGATTTTCTTCAGATGCTTTATTATCAAATCGGTGGATATTTTTTATATTGCAGATGCCCTTTGTTACGAGTTTTTGAAAATTTTCGTCAGGGTATATTATTTCTGCTTCAGGATAAATTCTTTCAAAGGATTTTTCATAAACTCTTCCTTTTAAACATCCGTCAGAGGCTATTAGGCCAACTTTTTTAATTTTGTTTTGTTTTGCCGTTTTAATGCAATTTTCTACTAAGTTTATAATTTCAATATCTGCGGCTTTTGAAATTTCATCAATTGCAAAGTGGGCGGTATTACAGCACATACATAATTTTGTTGCTCCCATAGATTTTAATTTTTTTGCAATATTAATGTACTCAGGGATAAATGATTCTCCTTTTCCTTCAAGAAAAAGGCTTCTTGAAGGGGCTTTCGTTGCCTGCCAAATAATCATTTCAGGGTGATGACAATCCCTATAGGCTCCGCTTTGGGTTAATTCGTTTTCTATCAACTCCTGTAATTTGTTAGTTGCGGCGACTCCGGCTCCGCCTATTACTCCGATGATTGTCATATTTATTATCCTTTACTTATATTTTTTGTAAAATCATTCCGATAGAATCTGTTTTCAAGGGGATTTTTTTATGTTTATTATTTTTGTATTCTACGGTATCAAAAAGATCTTCTTTAATGATTTTAAAACCCTTTTTTTGAAATAATTTTATTAATTTCTTTTTGGATCTTGCTACCATAAAATAATTCTCTTCAGGCCCAAAGAAATAATAGTGACCGTTGGTATTATTTGAGTTATCTTTGTATATTAAGTAACCTCCCTTTTTGAGGCCTTTTGACAAATTTTCAATAGTTTGCTCGGCAATTTTGTCGTCCATAACATAGCACAAAACCCCCATAAAAGACATATTGTCATAAATTTTATCAAATTTTATTGTTTCACAACGACTCTGATGAAAAAAGACATTGCTTATATTATTATTTTTAGCTTTTTCATTTGCATCATCTATTAAATTTTGGGACATGTCATATCCGTCAATGTATTTACAATGTTTAGCCATCATAAAGGTATATTGTCCGCTCGCACATCCGATATCACAAAGAATGTCATCAGGTTTTAAAAGAGGAATAAAATAATCTTCGAGAAATTTTAGATTTTTAATGTATCGATTTTCCATTGCGGCTTTATAGTCCCAAGTTTTAATATCGTTATAGAATATCTTTTTATTTTCACTTTTGTTATATTTTTCTATCTTTAAAAAATTTTTATATGATTTTGTAATAGTTCCGCCGTTTTCTCTTATAAATGTGAAAGGTTTTAATATAAAGGGAACTTTAATTGCTGAATTTTTATAAGATTTTTTGTTTTGTATGAAAGATTTTATTTTCTTTAGATTTTTTATTTGAGTAAATATTTTTTTAATCAAAAGTACAGCGCTTATTTTTATACTTACCATGTTTTTACAACCTCCAAAACTCTCTGATAATCATCATAAGTATCAATATCGCAGGCTCTTATTTTTATCCCTTTCATAGGTAAATGAGGCTCTAATTGATTATATACGTTATCATATGAATTTTTTAATTTATCTTTTTTAATGCAACATGGTCCTGTCCATTCATAATTCCCGCTTTCTCTTGAAAATGAAAGAACATTTCCGTTATTGTCTGTTTGTACAAATACCGCTTCATCAGACATTTTATCGGCATATGCGATCCATTCTCCGTCCTGTTTTAAGAGTTCTTTCATATCATCAGGATGAACAATTAAATCTCCGTCATATTCTATTGCGTATTCATTTCCGTCTTTTGCCCCCAAATAAAAACTGGCACCGGTTTTGGTTTCAAAGTATTTGTGATTATATACAAAAATAATATCATCTCTGTATTTTAACACTTCATTTATAACATCTTTTGCCTGAAATCCTACAACAATTCTTATATCTTCAATGTCTTTAAATAATTCAAGCTGCCATCTTATTAGTGACTTTCCGTTTATATTTATTAAGGCCTTGGTTGTCGCAAGTCCTAATCTTGATCCGATTCCGGCGCAACTTATAATAACTGATTTAGTTGACGACATAGTGCTTCCTCATTAAATACCAAGTAATCTGCACAGGACAAGACTGAGTTTGCCGGAGTATGAGTTAAACCTGAGGCTATTGAAATATCTGATTTTCGCATTGCCTCAACGTCATTATTTCCGTCTCCGATAAAAACTACACGTTCTCCCGATGCCTTATATAAATCAACAATATCTTCTTTGTGTTGAATTTTTGTCAGCTTTTTTATTTTGTTGTCTTGGATTATACCATCCGAACAGTAAAATTTGCACCCGAATTTAGAAATCAGTTTTTTAACCCAACACTCTAAATTGCCTGTTGCAATTATACAGTTATCTTTGTTTTGTTGTATAAATTCTTCAATTAAAGGGTACGTAGGTACATTTTTAAGTAAATCCGAAACCTCGTTGACTGGTAATTTGCCGAGAATATAAACACGTTTTATAAATGATTCCACAAACGGGATATTACCCTGAATTGTTTCATTTGTAAGAGAAATAATTTCTTCTTCTATTTTAAAATGTTTTGCAATCAGAGGAAGTGTCTCTTGTTTAGTTAATGTCCCGTCCAGATCAAATATGAATTTAGTCAATTAAAAACTCCCTGCTTGATTAAGTGTGTTCTGCAAATTTATTATATCATATCAAATTTTTATAACTTATTATTTTTTTGTGAGGTAAATCATACGGAGAGGGCGGGATTCGAACCCGCGGTAGAGTCACCCCTACAACGACTTTCGAGGTCGTCACCTTAAACCACTCGGACACCTCTCCTTATTCCCAAATTATATTACAAACTCTTTTTTCGTTCAATTTATTCCGGCGGTTTTTAAATTCTTATCCAGCCAATTAGATGTGATATTTAATCCCTCTCTCAGATTTTCAATATCGCCGCAATAACCTATTCTCAAATGTTTATCGAACTCAAATGCTTCACCCGGCAAAAATAAAATGCTCGTATCTTTGAAAAGTTGTTCAGAAAATTCTGTTGAATTCATATTGAAATTGTATTTTAAAAATGCTGTTGTCCCTGCTTTCGGTTCAACTACACTAAAATCATCTCTTGAATTAATCCATTCCATCAAAACTTTTTTGCCTTCTAAAATAGTTTTTAAATTTCTTTTTATTATTTTGTCTCCGTTTCTGAGTGCAATGCAGGCAATATAATCATCAATTCTGCTGACGCTTATTGTATTGTACTGTCTTTGATGGTTTATTTCGTCAATTATAGCCTTGTTTGAGACAACATAGCCGACTCTTATTCCCGCAAGTGAATACGTTTTCGATAAAGACGAAGTTGAAATTCCTCTGTCGTAAATATCTGCAATAGAAATTTTATTATCCGTTTCATAGTGATTTAGACCTTTGTAAACTTCATCACACAACACATAAATCCCATATTTATCAGCAATTGCAGTGAGCTCATGAAGTTCATCATAAGACATAACAGAGCCTGTCGGGTTGTTCGGATTATTTAAAATTATCATTTTTGTTTTGTCGGTTATGAGATTTTTTAATTCATCAAAATCGATATGCCAGTTTAATTCTTCTTTCAGTTTTAATAATTTTACCTCTGCGCCAAGTTGTTTTGGAACGGAATAATGCTGTTGATATGTTGGAATTACACAGATAACCTCATCACCTTTTTCAAGCAGACTAAGGTAAACTAATTGATTTGCCCCGATAGTTCCGATAGTGACGGTTACATTATCGGGTGTTTTGTTTAAGTATAATCCCGAAATAAGACGTTTTAATTCATCAGAGCCTGTGATATCCCCGTAGTCTAAAGTCGTTTTCAAAAAGTCTGATAAATCGGTTTCCGTTAATTTGAACAGTTCTTCAAGCGAAAACGAATTTACGCATGTACAGGTCATATCGTACTTTGCGTATTTTTCGTATTTATTCATCCATTCTTCTGTTTTAAAAGTATCGATTTTCATTGTTTTACAATACAGGTCTAAACATACTTAACAGAGATACAACAAGTGTTTGTATAAACGGAAGAAGTATAAGAGCTATGACAGGGGAAAAGTCAATTCCTCCGACAGCCGGAATAAATCTTCTGAATATAAACAAATAAGGATCAACCAATGCTCGGAGTGTTCTTGACGGTTCTCTTTCCCAATCAATATTAGGAATCCAGGTCATAAAAACTCTCACAACTATCATTATGTAGTAAACTGAGAACAGAAAATTAATAAACTGTATCAAAGTTGCTATAATATGTAATTTATTCATTGTTTACCTTTCCGTTGATTATTCAGCCTGAACTGTGTTTTTGCAAACGCAATTGTCTCTTGAGTCAGGAATGAGTTCTATCATTGAGAACAAGAGTTTTTTCAGGTTTGCAACGTTGTTGTTAAATACTTCAATAACCGCAGCATGAGAAACAGGCGGCATATCTGCAACCAAACCTGCATCGTAGTCAGTTATAAGTGAAATATTTAACGGACACATATTCAGTTCTTTTACCAGATATGCTTCAGGAAAAGCTGACATATTGATTACTTCCCATCCCTGATTTGTAAAGAACTGAGATTCTGCTTTTGTTGAAAATCTTGGGCCGTTGATTATAACAACTGTTCCTTTTTCGTGAACTTTTATACCTAAATTTTTAGCGGTATCAATTGCTAACTGTCTTAATTCAGGACAGTATAAATCTGCCGGTGACGGGTGAAATACCTGAGGTCCTTCATAGAAAGTGTTTTTACGACCATCAGTCCAATCTACAAACTGGTCGCAAATTACAAAACTTCCCGGTTCAATATGTGCCTGAAGACTTCCTGCGGCACAAGGTGAAATAACTCTTTCACATCCAGCCTGTTTCATAGCCCATACGTTCGCTCTGTAATTTATAAGGTGCGGCGGAATTGTATGTTTTCTTCCGTGTCTCGGCATAAAAGCAACTCTTTTATTGCCTATTTTCCCTACAAATAAGTTATCACTTGTTTTTCCGTAAGGAGTTTCTATGTTGACTTCTTCAATATTTTCTAAAAACTGATAAAAGCCTGAGCCTCCAAAAACTCCAATATCTGCTATTTTTTCCATATTTTATTTACCTTTCGTTTAATTCTGTTATTTTGGGTTATTGGGCGAGGTTATTTATGTCCCCTTCATCATCTAATTCATCATCAGTAGCTGTGTTGACATTTCCGTATTCAGTTGTGTCTTCTTCCATATCTGCTGCACTATGAGGCAGGTCTCCGCATGTTCCTCCCTGTACAAGTCCTGTTGATTTAGTAACAATCTGGCAAGAACCAAGTTCATCCGGATAGGTTATTGTAACAGTCCAATGAGAATTACAAGTCCATTGCATTCCGTCTCCGGTTGTATATGTTGTAGTTGAGGTACTTCCTGTTATTGTTCCTTTTGAGATATATTCAAGTGCGTGTTCACATCTGAAATTAGTAGGTGCCTGCGGTGAATTCATAATTTCATAAACTGCAGAAGAATATATTTGTAATGCTTTCTTTGAAAAAGCATCAACTTCGTGGGTTTTTATATTTGCTCTTAACCCTGTAATACAAACTGCAGCAACAATACCAACTATTGTTAAAGCAAAAAGTATTTCTATCAAAGTAAAACCTTTTTTGTTCATATAGCCTCCATATTTAATATATTATTATATTATCATAAACTTTTTTGTAATAAAATTAATTTCTATGGGAAAAGAGTTAAAAAACTTAAAAATAGAAAAAATTTCTAATACAGGAACGGGTATTGCGTATCTTGACGGAAAAACCGTATTTATCGAAAACGTTTGCCCTGATGACATTGTTGATGCTCAGATAATCAAAGAAACAAAAAATTATATAAAGGCAAGTGTATCTGAAATTGTTGAAAAATCAAAAGAAAGAATAATGCCGTTTTGCCCTGTGTTCAATGTTTGCGGTGCCTGTAATTTTCAGTACATAAACTATGATTATCAGTTAAAACTTAAAACTGATATGGTGAAAGATGCTTTTAAGAATAATTCGGAAATTGAAATAAGACAGACAATTCCTTCCCCTAAAAATAAGATATATCGTTATAAAGTTCAGTATCCCGTAACACAAACCAAAAATTCAAAACGAATTTTGGCAGGATATTTTAAAGAAAAATCACACGAAATAGTTAATATAAAGTATTGTCCCTGCCAGCCTGATATTTGTAATGAAATAACAGAATTTATAAGAAATGAAGCAAAAAATTATGATATTTCGGGATATGATGAAAAAACTCACTGCGGGCTTTTAAGACACATAGTTTTAAGAGTTTCCCGATATAATAATGACATTTTGCTTACTCTTGTTGTAAATGTTTCTGAAAAAACAAAGCAATTATCGGATTTTGCAGACAAGATAAGAGAAAAATTTCCTGAAATAAAAGGTGTTTGCCTGAATTACAATACTTTGAAAAATAATCTTATTATGACAAGTAATACTGAAACTGTTTCCGGACAAAACTATATTGAAGAAGAACTTTGCGGAAAGATTTTCAAAATTTCATCAAATACATTTTTTCAGATAAATCCTTATACGGCTGAAAATATCTTTTCTTTCATAAGAAATTATATTTGTGAAAATTATAAAACTCCGTCTTTATTCGATGCTTATGCAGGAATTGCGGCCTTCGGTATTGTTTTATCCGATGTTTGTTCGGAAGTCACAAGTGTTGAAGAAAATGAGCAGTCTGTTAAATTGGCGGAAGAAATTATAAAAGAAAACGAAATTAACAATATAAAACTCTTTGCGGAAACAATGGAAAGTTTTACAGAGAAAAATACTAATCAAAAATATGACATAACGATTATTGATCCGCCAAGAAAAGGATGCGAAAATTCTGTTTTAGACAGCATTATGAAACTTACGAAAAAGACGATAATTTATGTAAGTTGTAATCCGGTTACGCTTGCAAGAGACATTGAATATATGAAATCTCTTGGGGCAAAAGTTAAATTTATACAGCCTTTTGATATGTTTTGTCATACAAAGCATATTGAAAGTGTTGCGGTTATTGATTTGGAGTAAAAAATGGACTATAAAGATTTAAAGGCTCTTGAATATGACAAAATGCTTGAGGATATGGCAATTTACGCCAAAACACCCCAAAGTAAAGAATTGTGCCTGAATATAAAACCGGAAAACAATGTTGAACAAATAAAATTTTTGCTTTCCTGTACGGAGGAGGCATACAGAATTTTAAACTGTGGTCTTGATATTCCGATAGAGCATATTTGTAATACGAAACTAATAACTGACAGATATGAGTATTATTCTCCGCAGGAATTGTTTGATTTGGCAAAGACTATGAGAACGTCACGTCTTATCAAGAATTTCTTGAAAGAAAATTCAGAGTTTTCTTTTGTTTTTGATAATTTAAAAAACAACCTTTATTCCAATAAGACGCTTGAGGATAAAATTTTCTCATCATTTGATGAAAAACTTGAGATTAAATCTGATATCACTCCTGAATTGAGCGGTTTAACCTCGTCTTTAAAGGATAATGAAAAGAACTTAAAAACAAAAATAAACGAATTACTGAATAATCCTGAATTTTCAAAACATTTGCAGGAGCAGATTTATACTGTAAGAGACGACAGAATAGTTTTTCAGGTCAGGGCATCTGCAAAGAGTAAAGTTCCGGGTATAATCCACGATGTTTCGGCAACGAGCAAATCATTTTATATTGAGCCTAATCAGTTAATTCCGCTTAGTAATAAGATAAGGGAAATAAAGTTAAAAATTAATGCCGAGATAGTAAAAATTTTAAAGACAATATCCAAAGAAATAAATGCAGATGCAAATTCTCTTATAGACAGTATAAATTTAATAGCAGATTTGGATATGCATTTTACCAAGGCAAGATATGCAAGCAAAACAGACTCTGTTTTACCTGAAATTTCAAGAGATAAACGGATAAAAATTCTCGATATGAGACATCCTCTTTTGATTAACAGAGTTGAAAACCTCGTGGCAAATGATTTTAATATAGGAGAAGGTTTTGACAGTCTTATAATTACAGGTTCAAATACCGGCGGTAAAACAGTTGCCTTAAAAACTGTAGGGCTTCTTGTTCTGATGTTTAAATCAGGAATGTTTCTGCCATGCTTAAAAGCGGATTTATACCCATACGAGGATGTTTTTGCGGATATTGGCGATGAACAGAATATATTTCAGAATCTTTCAACTTTTTCATCGCATATGAAAAATCTTATACATATTATAGAAAGCAGTAATGATAAATCACTTGTTCTTGTTGACGAAATATGCGCAGGTACGGATCCTTTGGAAGGTGCAATTTTAGCGGAAGTTATACTGAATAAATTGTCGCAGAATGGCGCAACAACAGTTGTTACAACACACTACGGGCAATTAAAAGCGCTTGCATATGCAAATGATAATTTTAAAAACGGATGCGTTGAATTTGATATGAATACGCTAAAACCGACTTATAAACTTATAATCGGGGTTCCGGGACTCAGTAATGCAATAGCAATATCTTCTAATTTGGGGCTGGATAAAGAACTTATTGATACCGCATATGAAATGATGAATTCTCAAAAAGATTCTTCGGAAGTTCTGCTCGAAAAACTTCAGTATACTCAGCATGAATTGAATAAAGAACTTACAAATGCTGAAATTCAGAATAAAGAAGCCATAGAGCTGAAAAAATTCTACGAAAAAGAATTAAAAGACGTCAAAAAGGAAAGAAAAAAAGTTCTTTCACAGATGAAATCCAAGTTTGATAGCGATTTGGAAACTATAAAGGGTGAAATGAAAGAAATTGTTGACGATTTCAGAAAAGAAAAGACGGAAAAAATTGCAAGACGTTCTTATTCAAGACTTACCCAGATAGAAAAAAGTTTCAGGGAAAAAATAGACGAGTTTGACGGACTCAATGATTACTATGAAGAAATAAACTGGGACGATAATGAAAACAATATAAAAGGCAGACAGGCACTTCTAAAAGAACTCAATCAGGAGGTTACAATACTTTCACTGCCTGATAAAAACGGTCAGGTAAAAATAAAAATGGGTATGATAAATACCAAAGTTAAGAAAGAAAGACTTGCCGTTTACGATAAGTCGCTTACAAAGATAACAAAACTTCCGATGGCACAGAAAAACGGCTATCAGTTGTACAGCAGGGAAAGAATGTCTGATACTCTTGATTTGAGAGGCCTAAAAGTTGAAGACGGACTCGATAAGTTAGAATTGTTTTTGGATAAAGCAAGTCTTGCAAACCTTACGCCTGTTACGATTATTCACGGGCATGGAACAGGGGCAATGAAATCGGCTGTCAGAGAGTTTTTGAAGGTTTCTCCGTATGTAAAAGATTTTGCTCCGGGAGAACAGGCATCGGGCGGAGACGGAGTCAGTGTTGTAAATCTGAAGTAATTACAATTGTCTGCACTCCATTTTAGTCATGCTGAACTTGCGGATTTACGGACGGACGAAGTAAAACGAGTCCGGATAGCGAACAGATTGAGCGGACAGGCACGAAGTGCCGAAAGCGAAACTCTGTGAGCGTGGAGTAAATCCAAGACAGTTTCAGCATCTTATCAATATTAATAACAAAAAGAGGTTTTCTTTTCTTTTTTATAATTTAAAAGATCCTGAAATAAATTCAGGATGACAATTATTTCTAACATTTCTTCTCCTCTGTTTGTATGATTTTTGCGTTATTCCCTGCACCATACAACTGATTTTTTAAATATTTATATATTAATTTTTGTAACAATACCGTAAAATTGTATTATGCAGTTTTGACTTTCCTAAAAGTGTCATTAAAGCATGTGTGAACGTATGAAAACTGGTTAAAGCACTACTGTCATTTTAGTACGCAGTACCGGATGTGGAATGCCATAAAAATCGTTTTAAAGACGATAAGAGAAAATTAAACGGTAACAGTCTATAGTGATGTATGCGGGCAGCGGATGACGTGAGTGTTAGTAGTAAATATAGAAGGAAACAAATCAGAAAAAAAGTGTAACAAGTAAATAAAAAATGAAAAGGAGGCGTGCCTATGGGTATGGCAGCATCGCAGGCAAGACACATATCTCTTGTCGCAAGAAAAACAAATGTTGAATGGGAAGGTCAACAAATAAACCAAGCAAGAACGGCATTGGCAAACAAAACTGCAAGTTTGTTCAATCAGATGCTTGGTATGACCGTACCGGATTGTCCGGATACTACGGACTTTACTAAAGTTCAGTATTCTTACAGTGACGGACTTAATGCGTCTACAATTGACAGTTATTATCAGATTTCAAATCCTGAACCTGAGTATAACTATGTAGTAACTCACAGTTACTTTACTGACGTTTATACAGGTTCTTTAAAGAAACTGAATGATCCTCAGGTACAGACAGACTTATCTATTCCTATAGAAGGGTATGTCAGAAACTTGAATACGGCAAAAGAAGCATTGGAAATAGCAAGAAATGCAGAAAAAGAAGCATTATTAGCTTTAAGAACCGCACAAGCTGATTTGGAGGATCCTGCAACTACTACGGTTTCATATACCGGTATTAGTCAAGAGGAAGGACATACGCCTTACTTTGATGAAGTAACGGGTGCTTTTAAATATGAAGATGCTGAAGGTGCAAAAAGCTTTACCAAAGTTACCGAGGTAACTCCTGAATTAGTTGAAGTACTGAATAAAGGAGATCTTGGTAGTGATTATAAACTTGCCAATCTCAAGAGTTTAATGGATGAAGGTAAGATATATGAACAAGTTGTAACAGAGGGTGGTAATTCGGTCCATCGTTATGTCGGAGTAGATAAATTACAGGAACTTATTGACGATAATACAAAAACTTCATTTGATACATATGTTGGTGCCCCCGTTGAAGAAGAATCGACTTATAACGTTTATGTTGATAAATACGATGCTTATATTACAGCAGTAAACAATACTGCAGCTAAAAAAATAGATTACAATAATGCTGTTGATGCTTTTTCAGGGGTGTTTACAAATGTCGGAAACTGTCCTGTAAAAGCGATTAATTTGGATGGTGACGATGCCGAAGCGATTAGAACCGAATTGAATCAGGTCGTAAAAGATTTGAAAAAAGATAACATCAATGCAAGTATCCTTGAGTCTTGGGATAATACAATTGTTGATGGCGATAAAATAGGTGACTATATTGATGGTAAACAAGGAACTATTTTCGAGTTTACAATGAATAATGTCAGATATTTTACAACTCTTGAGGATTTAGTAGAAAGTTATACGTCAGGAACAGGAAATAACCACATTGACGGACAAACTAAGATGCCATACTATTCCGCAAATTATGTGTCAACAAAAATTACCAAAACCGAGAGAGCACTTCTTGAAACTGATGGTGCAGGAAGATTTACTTCAGTTAAATTTGAAGACGACACAGTTAAATATATTCTGAATACTGAAACAATTACAGATACAGAAGCATATGATAACGCAATGAACCAGTACTATTATGAAGTACAAAGATACGAAAAAACTATTGCTGATATCAACGCTCAGACTGAAATCATTCAGAATCAGGACAGAACTCTTGAATTACGTTTAAAACAACTTGATACCGAAGAATCTGCTTTATCAAATGAAATTGATGCAGTTAAGAAGGTACTCAAAGACAACGTAGAAAAGAGCTTCAAGACATTCAGCGAATAATAAAAGGTATATGGGGCGGCTTGTCCCGCCCCAAATTCCTTATTTAAAACAAAAATTGTACGTTAAAAATTTAATAACACTGTCATGCTGAACTCGTTTCAGCATCTAACCAACATTGAAAATTGAAAGTTAATTTTGGTATTCATAATTGGTAAGACCCTGAAATAAATTCAGGGTGACAATATCTAATCGTAGTGAAAATCAAAGATTTTCTCGCGATGACAAAAGATTGACAATTCAAAAAAAATCATTAAAAAGTACTTAAACAGGGAACAAAAAAATGGCTTACAAAAACGACGGATACTTAGTAATAGCAAATAAATACGGCGCAGCTTCCGCAGATGCCAAAGCCATGTTGTACGAAACTTATGACAGATTAAGAGATTTAACTGTATCAGGTTCGGCAAGCTCAGGCACAGGGTTCGAAGCTGCAGGCGGATTTTTATACCAGTTGGCAAGCCTTTTTGCTCCCGCAGCGTTTATGAACACTTTAGGCGGTACAACGGCATTTAATATTCCCGGAACATCATATTGGTCACAATATACAGGCGGTAATGCTACCGTAAACGGTGGTTACTCTGCTTTCGGACTTGGTTCCTTGGGAAATTATTCCGGTTTTGCCGCAAATATCAAAGGTACTACAACAGGTGGTGCATCAGGTATATCTGATTTAATATCAGGTTTGGGTTCGGATTACGGAACTGTTACCGGCGGTGCATCAAGTGTTGGCGGTATTGCTGATATTGCAAGTGTTGCTTCGTTTGGTTTAGGTACTGCAAACGGCTACGGCTTAGGCATGAGTAACATCGTAATGCCTATTGCCGGTCTTGTTTCAGGTTGGGGTGGTATTATGACAGCCGCTGCCCCCTACTTAGGTGAATTCGGTCTGCCCGCCGTTGTAATGGGTAACCTGATGCAGGGAACAAGTTCTGCAGCTCTTGCTGCTTACCAGACTGTTTCAAGTAACATTTTATCAAATGCTGATACGATTTTGAGCCAAAAAGTTGCAAACATTGAAACTGTTTGTAAAATGCTTGATACTCAGAGTGAAATAGTTAAGAAAATGCTGAAAGAAGATCTGGAAGGCGCAAGCAAGGATATTCAGAACCTGTAGTAACTATAATCCGACTTAGTTTATTGAATACCGCTTGGCAGTTGTGTCTGTTTATATAGTACAAAAGCTAAATAAGGCAAAAGTGAAATTATGGTGAAAAATGCAAATAAGAACCTATCTTAGAATAATGTTTAATTTTGTTTTTAAAAATAATATAATTTGTAAATTTGTAAATTATATTGTAAAATTTTATTGCGAATTGGATATGAATGGCGGTACACAATTAAAGTTTTCTCAAAACGTGCCGTTATCATATTCGGAAGCAAAGAAAAATATTTTTTTTCAGAGCATTGCAGGTGACAGAATAGACTGTAAATAATGTTAAGACATGTTACGAGACACCTGAAAATATGGCAATATTTCATGTTTTTTTGTCTTTATATATTTGACAGTCTAAGATACTAGGAGTTCCGCATGGAAATTTTAGATTCATTAAGAATGTCGGTCAAGAAGGCAATTAATTTTATTGGGTTTGCCAGAGGTTTTTTTATCAGAAAAAATCCGATAAAAATGTTTATTGACAGTATAGTTAATTCTCTGAAAGAAATGTTAACTGTAAAACAAAAACTCAAAATGGCTCAGTATCGTGTAAACTATCACAAGCATCAATTACACAAGATGGAAAGTCTAATAGCCGAAAACAACGAACACACATTTCTCAGGGGAAAAAACTTAAACGAAACCAGATAACAGAAGGAAACGTGAAATGGGTTTGATTACAGGCACTCTGAGATTGCAACAGTTAAATGATGCAAAGCATGACATGGAATTCAAGATGCAGGAAATTACGCAGAAAAAGCTGCGTATCAGCGGTAATCTTTGCGAAGTAGCAGAACATGTTACCGATGCTTCAATTCAAGGCAAAGATTCTCCTGAAATGAAGAAACTTGAAGAACGCAAAATTCAGCTTGAAGCAATCGAAAAGAAACTTGATGCACAAATGGCTCAGTACAACAACAAATTGTCAGCTATTCAGACAGAAATGGAATCAGCTAAGAAAATTGTTGAATCTAACATTCAGTCATCATTTACTTACGGCGGAAGAAATTAATCTGATTAAATTCTGACAAAAAACAGTGTGTGTTGTTTTTGGCACAAAGGAATACTTTGTGCGTTTTTTGGTGTATTATTTTATACAAATATAAGAGATTTAAGAGAGTTAGAGAATGAATATCAAGATTTTGGCATTCGGGAAAATCAAAGAAGATTTTTTGAAGCAGGGAATAAATGAATTTTTAAAAAGGCTTACGCCTTATACCGGTATGGAAATAGTTGAATTAACTCCGATAGAAGTAAAAGACGATGCGCTTATTGAAAAAGTCCTGAATGATGAAGCGGAAAAAGCGCTTTCTCTTATAAAACCTTCGGATTACGTTGTTACTATGGAAATAGAGGGAAAAAATTTGTCCTCGGAACAGTTTGCTGAGAAAATAAAAGATATTCAAAACTCAGGAGTACAGCAATTAGTGTTTGTTATCGGTTCATCGTGCGGTTTGGGTGAAAAAATTAAGGCTCGTGCAAATTTCAAACTAAGTCTTTCAAAAATGACTTTTCTGCATCAGTTTTCACGTTTAATATTGGTTGAGCAAATATATAGAGCATTCAAAATAATGAATAATGAAACTTATCACAAATAATCAGGACCTGATGCTGTAATTTTCAAGTGTTTTATCTATTTTTGTTTTAAATTCTTCTCTTAAAATTTTAGGCGAAATTATTTCGCATTTTTCATCGTAGCGCATTAGTCTTTTCATAAGTTCTTCTTTGTCTTCGCTTCTGTTTGAAACGATAATCGATCCATCTGCCTCTATATTTATAATTCTTTCGTGAGCTCTTGTCGAATATCTTTTTGCAAGGTCTTTCATTAGTTTAAATGTTACAGTATGCGGAATAATTCCTGTAAGAATTTTTCTTGAAGTTTTTTGTATAGAGGAGACTTTGTCCAGAGGAATATCTTTCATTTCATCGTTGTAGAAAACGGAAAATATGGTATTGTCTTTTATATATTTAAGTTCAACAGGAGAACATATTATACTTTTACCGTCTTTTGTTATAATTTCAACCATAAGTTCTGAATAAAGTGATTCTTCAAACTCACTTAAGAGCGGATTTTTATTTAGTGAATGTTCGACATTTGCATCAAATGATGTAAGTCGGCATAGTTTGAATAAAAATTCGGACATTGTGTTTATTAGGTCTTTCGAGTTTGATTTAATTGTATTATTTACTAAATTGTTTGTTATCAAATCTTCTTCATCCTGAGTAAAAGATATTTTGATTGGCAATTTTCTCAAAATGTATTTGCCGGAATACTTAATGATATCAAATTTACAAAATCTGCATGTATTTATGTATTTGCTTATGACAAAATTGTTGCAGGGACTGTATTTTGCAAAGGCATTGATTAAATCTTTCATTGTCAGAGGTTTGTCGAGTAATGTCATCATTGTGTAGAGGACATTCATTGAAGCATTATTAAGTTTGCAGGTTTGCGGATTAGTCATAATGTTTCCTCATGTTTAACAATTTTTCAATAATTTTATCGACAATTTCCTGCGGTTCAAGAACCGTGCAATCTTCCGCAAAATACATCATTCTCTGAATTGCAATGAAATCATTGTAATACTGTCCCATTATAGTGGCTTCATTTTCGTTTTTGTCAGTAATTATTTCTGTATTTTCAAGAGTATAATTTTCAAAGTTTTTTAATCTGAATTTTACGGTTGTTAAAGGCGCTTCAGGAATATCTTTATCCAAAAATCTAAGCAATATTTCTTTGATTCTTGAAATATTCAAAAAGACATGTTTTTTATGTTCCGTATCAAAACCGAATAAATACAGTTTGTTACTTCTGAAACCTATATAATCGGTTTTTATTTTGATTTCTCTTTCAGAAGATCTCGGAGATTGATATTTTATTAATATAAGATTTTTATTTTTGCAATCTTTGTTTAATTCTTCAAGTAAATCAATGTTTAAATTTTTAAGGATAGAAATACCTTTTATCAGTTCTTTGTATTCGGCCGGTTCTGTGAAATCGGTAAGTTTGTTGAATAACCTGTGGTAAGTTATTAATTGGGGGACGGTAAGCTGTTCGATGTTCATGTTATAAAGTTTTGAAATCGCTTTTATTTCTTTCTTTGTTATTTTTAGCATGAAAGGTGAAGATAAAAGAACATATCTGCCGTCATTTTTACTTGCTCTTGATATTTTTATTCCGTAAGATTTAAGACAATTTAAATCCATTCTTAAAGTGTCTTTTGAGTATGCTTTGTCCAGTATGTTGTTAGAAATGAAAAAATTATTTATCTCTTCGGTATTTTTAGGTCCTGTTGAAA
>JAFRHR010000021.1 GCA_017433195.1 bacterium | reverse complement strand
TGTAGCAAACATATCAGCAGACGATGCAGAAGATTTTATTGCATACTATGCTGCTCACCCAAGTGATGATCCTGATGGTTTTGCTTGTCAGGTAACTGTTGGTGAGAACGTATATAATGCTGTATATTATCCGGCTGTTACAGCACAAGATCCGGTATACGAAAACGGAATCTTAATTACTCCTGCAGTTGAGGCACAGGAACCTAAATTAGAAATTAATCAGCCTGTATATGAAATAACAAGTAATGAAGTTGATGAAGATGGTCATCCATTAGATTTCTCAGACTTAGGTATATCATCACTTGACACTCCGCTATACTACGATTATCAGAACGCAATTACTTGTACTATGACTATCGGAACAGGTGATACAGCTCATCAAGTTACAGGTACTTATAACCCGGTTACTAAACAATTAACATATCAAGAAACATTAGATGTTACAGAGGCTGATGAATGGCTCGTTTGTACAAATACTGATGAGGTTATGGATGCATTAACTCTAATATCTCAGAGACATTACGGATCTGAATTTACAACAGAAGATTTATCAGCAAATGCTCTTACAGATCCTGCAGTATTAAGAGAATTAGTATACAACGCTTACGCAATTATTCAGGCTCAAATATACGATGAAGATACCGGTAGGCATGAATGGAAAGATACTTCAGTTGCTACTAACGTAGGCCTCAGAGAAAGAACTGATGATGAACAATTAGCTAAAGCTGAAGCTGAATACGAAGCAGCATTAAGAAGAATCGATAGGAAAGAACAACAATACGATAAGGAATTAGCAAAATTCGATCAGGAAAGAAAAGCTCTAACGACACAATTAGATACTTTGAAAACTTGTATCAAAGAAAACATCGACAGAACATTCAAAATCTTCCAAGGTTAATTCTAAGAGGTGGTTCTCCCACCCAAACAAAACAAAATTCATTCCTCCAAAAAATAAAGATGCAAGAACTCAAAAATATACATACCTATTCAACCAAAAGGGACACCAGCAAGGTGTCCCTTTTGGTGTGTGTTTGTGGATAATTTTGTTGATACCCTTCCCAACCTTCCCCTCATTAGGGGAGGAACTCGTTACTCCTGCCTTTTTAGCAAGGTAGTATTCCTTCTCCTTGAGGAGAAGGTTAGGATGAGGTGCACTTTTTCTTTGTCCCTACGGGATGAGACCTCACCCCGTCCCTCTCCTGTAAGGAGAGGGGGAATATTGTCACTGCGAGCGACTGAAAGGAGTGCGGCAGTCCAGCCTTTAGTCATTCTGAAGAAATGAAATGACTGAAGAATCTCTTTGAGATAAAAACGAGATCCTTCGGGCTTTGCCCTCAGGATGACAGAAATTAATATTTTAACAACGAAATTACGTTAACGCCCTGATCTTCAAGCTTCTTACGGCCGTTAAGCGCAGTTAATTCAATAACAAAAGTTGCGGCAACAACTTCTCCGCCTGCTTTCTTTATTAATTTTACTGCAGCAGCTGCAGTTCCGCCTGTAGCAAGTAAATCGTCAATAACTACAACTTTTGCGCCTTTTTCAAATGAATCAGCGTGAATTTCTATTGTATCTGTTCCGTATTCGAGGTCATAAGTTTCTTTTATTGTTGCAGCAGGTAATTTATTTGGTTTTCTTACCGGAACAAAACCTGCATCAAGCATTGTTGCCAATTGTGCACCAAAAATAAATCCTCTCGCCTCAACACCTGCAACATAATCTATTTCCATATCCTTTAACTCGTTATAAAGAGAATTGGCTATTTCTTTAAGCGCATCTTTATCTTTCAGTGCTGTTGTAATATCTAAAAAAAGTATTCCTTTTTTAGGAAAATCCGGTACTTCTCTGATTTTTGCTTTTAAATTTGACATCTATATACTCCTTATAACTAATGTTGTTTCTTTTGATTTTCTATTTCTTCCAATACCAAACCGTGAGTTGTTTTACCCCAGTTCATATCTTTTGGTCTGAATAATATTTTTAAATATATGAATATAACGGTCGGAATCCATATCATTAACATAAATACCGAGGTTATGAATGCTTCTTTAATTGCCTTTAAACGAGGGACGTTGTCATAACGTCTCAAACTGTATCTTGAACCCGCAAAAAATCCTATCCCTATCATTACACCTATAACTAATGACAAAAATACATCATTTCTCGGGATATTTCCCATACAGTACTGAACGGTACGAAAAATAACTTCCCATATAAACCACGTAGGCAAAATGAATTCCGAAATATAAGCCGTCATATCAAGACTCGCACGCAATGACATATCTTTTGATACAAGAACCTGTCCAAAAAATTCAAGATAACGTCTTATACTGCCTTCCACCCATCTTCTGCGCTGTCTGTATAACGGGAACAGGTATATAACCCCTTCTTCATAAACTTTTGCATCTGCACAAAATCTTATATCCCATCCTTTAAGATGCAGACGGGTAGACATATCCAAATCGTCCGTAATCGTATAATTATTCCAACCGCCGATATCTTCCAGCGCCGCTCGTTTAATTAATTCTCCGTTTCCTCTTAATTCAACCGCACCTTTAACTGCGTCACGGCCTGTCTGAAAGTGGGTATCAAGAGTATATTCGTTGTTTTGGCATCTTGTAAGGATATTATAATCTTTATTTCTTATGATTTTTCTTGCCTGAACCGCACCGACATCTTGTGGTTCAAGCGCAGGAATCATTATTTTTAAAATATCAGGTTCAACAGTTGCATCAGCATCAAAAACAAGTATCGCTGCCCCTTTTGCATATTGCATAGCATCATTTAATACCGCTGATTTTCCGGGGAAAGCATCTTTATCCCTTATCAGGGCTTTTACATTTTCGTGTTCAGCTTCAAGTTTTTTTATAACTTCCGCGGTATTATCTTCACTTCTGTCATCAATAACTATTACTTCAAAGTTCGGATAATCTATACTTAAAATATTATTTACCGTACTTGTAATAACTTTTTCTTCATTATGTGCAGGAATCATAACAGAAACAAACGGCTTATAATCTTCATTTATTATCTGAGGTTTTTTAAGAAGTTTTCTTTTTCTGTGCTTAGTTGCAAGAATTAAATATATTGCATAGATAGAAAGCAAAACACAGAATCCGCCAAAAGCAATGATTGAGTTAACAAAGTTTTGGAATATGTACAAAACAAATCCAATCACAACTAAACTTAAAAAAAGTATTATTCTCTCTCTCATAACTCCCCTAAAGTTAACTAAATTATTTTATCAAAAACATATTTAATATTAACTTTTTTGTTACCAAAGTTTAAGATAGCCCCAAAAATTTACAAAAATTTAATATATTTTTCAAAAAGATTTATAAAACACACATGAAATTTTATGGATTTTTATAAAAAAAATAATCTGAAAATTTTTACAATTTTTTACAGTGTGTGTAATATTAAGAAATATTAATAAAATATTTTCAAAATAATAAATCCAATAAAATCAACCATTTCAGACATATTTGTAACAAATTGTTAAGCAATATGCAACAAAAAAGGCAATTTTTTTGGGCAAAAATACTTTATAAAGGTACGAGGACAAATTTAGGAGAACGTACAACAAATGGGTTTCTTATTAATACATCATGAATTATTAAGAGCAAAAGCGAAAGTCAATTCGCTTACGTACGATCAGTCCATGTTCAAAAGAAAACAGGATAGAATCAAAGATGCTATCAAGAAAAAAGAAGAATATTATAATAAAAGAGAAACTGCTTTAGAAAATGAATATAAAAATGCTAAATCAACTTTAACAAATGCTGTTAATGCATGTGACTTTGCGGCAGCAGGAAGTATAGCAGGTGTTCCCGGTAATATAACTCAAGTCATAAGTGGTGCAGCTGCAGGTTTAAACGGAGCTAGTATTTGGGATCCAACAAAAATGTTAGATGGTTGGACGAAAAATGGTGATGAGTACATATACAATAAAGACGGCAAGACATCAACAGTAAATGCATCAGGGTATGCTCAATATCAGTTAAATGCTCAACAGCAGATAAATACTCAGTTACAACAGTTAAAAGCAAGCTATCAGACAGTAATGGATCAGTTCTTGGAATCAATTAAAGAACAGCAAAAACTTGCTCTGGAAGATGAAAAAGACGCAGCACTTCTTCCGCTCAAAGACGAAGATTCCGATATGGATATAAAGATATCAACCAACGAAGTACAGTTACAAACGGCAAAAGACTACAAAGACTCACTGAAACAAGCATTGACAGACCAGGTAAAAGACTCTGTACCAAAATTTGGTTTAGGCTAAGATTTAGATTAAGGAACGGAAATAAGGTAAAAAAAGAGGCAGGCAACAAAGACCCGCCTTTTTTTTGTTAGTAATAATCAGTTATCTATCCCTCCCTTTTTAGCGGATTTACGTACGGATGAAATCCGGATAGCGAGGTTTGAAAGTTGCGGCAGTGACAACGAAGCAACGACAAAACCGAGCGTGGAGTAAATTCAAGACAGGGAGGGGCAGGGGTGGCATTAATAATTAGTTAACTTTCCCTCCCTTTTTAGGGAGGGGTAGGGGGTGGGTTTCAAACATATTTTCTTTTCTCAGCGGGATAACACCTCACCCTCGCCCTCTCCTGTTAGGAGAGGGAATTTTTTCATGGTTGACAATATCATTTTTATTATTAATCATACATATAGATGTATAATTTATCCCCAAAATAAAGCATAATAAAATCGGGAGGATAGTATGCCATTCCGGTATAGGCTGCAAAAAATGCTGGATTTCAGAATACGTAAGAAAGAAGAACAACTTCTCGTTGTCCAGAAAGCGCAGCAGGCAGTTTTTGAAGCAGAAGAACGCATAAAACAAAATAACCGAGAAATCGAAATAACTATTCAAAACAAACGTACTGCCGATTACAGAATGATGGAATACTACGACAAATACCTCCATCACCTTTGGGACAAGGGCGAACAACTTCAACATGAAAAAGAACAGCTTGAAGAAGTTCTCGCCGAAGAAAAAAGAAAACTCGTTAAGTGCGAACAGGACGTAAAAGTTCTCGAAAAGCACAAAGAAAAAAAGAAAGAAGAATATATTGAAGAAGAAAAAAAAGCAGAACTGAAAATGTTTTCCGAAATCGGGGTACAAAGACACTACATTAGAAAACGTGAAGAAGCAGAAGAACTTGAAATGCTTGAACAGTATAACCAGGAGTTGAATAATGGATATTAACACAGATAAAAAAATACTTTCGTCAAATCAGCCAAATTCTCAGATAAAAACCCAATTTTTGTCTGATTCTAATTTCATTGACGAGATAAACGAACTCAAAGATACAATTTCTGCTGAAAATCTGCC
>JAFRHR010000020.1 GCA_017433195.1 bacterium | reverse complement strand
TTTATACAATATATCAAGTAAAGTTTTTATAAATTCGCCCTCATCAATTTTCCTTTGGCTCAAATCTTTTTTTATGTAATTATAAAAACTCTTATTATCAGGCCTACGTTGGTCTTGTATAAATTCAGATTTGATGGTATCTATACTTTTACAAGTAAAAAGTGCGTCATTTATTTCTTTTTTTAACTTTAATCCATATTTTTCATAATAAAGTATGTCAAAGAGACATTTTTCTATACTTGATATTGGAAGAAATAATTTTTTTAAATCGGTATATTGATTCTTTTTACAACATTCGTCTTTAATATCCCCATCTAAAATACTTATTATATTTGTAGATAATCCTAAAATATTATTTTGAACACATTCTAAATGAAGCTTTAATACATTTTCCCAACCCCCTACTGGACATACACATATCAATTTACTATTTCTCAAATTATTTTTTTGTAATGTATTTTCTATTGCTTTCTTTGTTAATATATCTTCGCACAATATCATATAATCATATCTGTCATGACCATACAGTTCTCTTATTGCATATGCAGGATAACATGGATTTACAAAGCTTAATTTTCCGTTATTGTTTTCAATTTTATATATTTTGTCAGGATCAATCTTTTTAATTACTTCAGATGCATGTGTAGTTAAAAAAACCGAAACATGATTGTATTCATTTACAAGTTTTTTTATTAAATCTAAAAATCTATTTACCGCACTCGGATGTAAAGCCAATTCAATTTCATCCAACAACATCAATACAGGAGTATTTGTTGGTAAACTCTTTCTGATTATTGAATTATATATAAAATGAAGTAAAGAAATTAATAAGCATTCACCAGAACTCATTCTGTATTGGCTTATAAGTCCACCATATCGACTATCAATAAAATATGGTAAATTCTTTAAATGAAGATTTTCTCGTAATTTTTTATTTTTTAATCTTTTTAAAGTTGCATAATGTTCCTTATCACCATGTAAAATATAACTCAAATTTTCAATAACATATTCATCTGCTCTAACTAAATCTGTTTCAGCATTTATTTTCTTTTCACTATATAATTTATCAACAAAAGTAGAATCGCTGAACCGAGTCCCTACAAATAAACTACCTTCATACATTCCATAAATTTTGATATTATTAGCATGTAGTCTACTATTAAAAAATTTTTCTGTATTTATCCAACAATGATTTTTGTTAACTATCCAACTATCTTCATTTGCGAATCCTTGAAATTTGATTTGTGAATCTAAATCATAATCGTTGTATTTAAGCGCATATAATGCATTTTGTGGCCTTATCAATTGAGCGAATGCTTGAAGCAATGTACTTTTACCACTACCATTTTCTCCAACAAAAGCAAATATTCCATTTGTTATAGGTAATTCCAATTCTGCTTCACTAATCCCTTTTATATTTTTTGCATATATTTTCAAATTATTCATTATATAGGTATCTTCTCCTAATTTTTATTTTTCAAAGTTATCAAGTATTCTTGCAAAAGAATTTAACGAATCTGTAGGATTTATGTAATTTAAGCTTACTTTTGATATGTTTTTATAATTTTCTTTTGACATAGGTATATGAGAAACATATTCAATATCGCTACCATTTTGAGCATATTCTTTAAGTTGAATTACTTTTTTATTTATTTCAAATCCATCTCTATCAATAAAAGTAATTACAGTCCTTGCCATAAAATCAGAACTTGGATATTTAAAATTGCTGATACTAACAGAATAATAAAGATTATCATTTTGAAATTTCATTTTGATATTAGCTGTAGAATTATTAATTTTAAATTCGACTGTTTTTGGAACATATAATTTAGTATTTTCTGTATCAATATTATTCAATGTAAAAATTCCAAAAACTAATAAAGTAATAAGCGAAATTGTCCTTACTGTATTTATAAAGACAAATGCAATTTTTACCTCATTTATATTTTCAACATTATATACTTTTTTAACTATTTTCTCAAAAATACTTTTAAAAACCCATATAAAAGCTACTAAAAAAACAAAAATGTATAAAACAATTCCAATTGTATTATATTCTGTAATTAATGATTCCAATTCACCTTCTTGATTTGTAAACAGTGAAAATACTTCTTGAAAAAGACATAAAAATACAAAGAATCTTAAAATACCTTCTACTAAATTTATAACTTTTAAAGTAAATTTATTAATCATAATTCATTCCTTCTGCTTGTAATTGTAACATGAAAAGATTTATATTTTTCTTTCCCCTTCAGCTATTCGTAAAAATTTTTGGTGGATTTTTATATCAAAATAAATGTTTGGTAAATATACATAATATTATAATAACAACAACTTAAACTGTCACCCTGAACTCGTTTCAGGGTCTATTTAATTGTGCAAAAAATTTAAACCACTTTTTATTACATAGTTGATAAGATTCCGAAACAAGTTCGGAATGACATTATGACTTGATTTATGGAAATAAGCGTGCAAAACAATATATAATCATCAATTATAATTATTACAAAAATTCAAAGTTTTTTTGTTATAATTTACCTATATGTGCCCGTAGCTCAGTTGGATCAGAGCGTAGGTCTCCGAAGCCTGAGGTCGTGGGTTCGACTCCCATCGGGCACGCTCTATTAAAGGAAGGTTTTGGTTTGAAAAAGTATTATATTGAAGTTATGGGATGTCAAATGAATAAGTCAGATGCCGAAAGGTTATCCGGAATGTTAGATTACTTAGGCTATGAACAGACTGACGTTCCGAAACAGGCAGATTTGCTTATAATCGTTACCTGCTCAATCAGAAAACTTTCGGAAGATAAAGCATACAGTGCAATTGGTGTTTGGGGCAAGTGGAAAAAAACAAGACCAAACCTGAAAATAGTTTTCTGCGGCTGTGTCGCTCAACAGCAAAAAGAAGATTTATTTAAACGTGCACACTATGTCGATATGGTTTTGGGAACCCATAGACTTTATGAATTCCCAGAACTTTTAAAAAGGGTAAACGCAGGAGAGAGGGTTTGTTCATGTGACGAAGTCGTTTACCCCGAAAAAGATTTTCCGATAAATAAGGCAAAAGGCTACGGAGCGTGGATTCCGATTATGGAAGGGTGTAATAACTTCTGCACTTACTGTATCGTACCTTATACAAGAGGAAGAGAACGTTCGAGAGATTCAGAAGCCATTATAAAAGAAGTAAAATCGGCACTGAAAGACGGCTACAAAGAAATAACACTTTTAGGGCAAAACGTTGACAGTTACAATTCAAACGGAATGAATTTATCAGCACTTTTAAGAGAAATAAATTCAATTGAAGGACAGTTCAGAATACGTTTCGTTACTTCTTATCCGACTGACATTACAGACGAACTTATAAATACAGTAATTGAACTCGACAAAGTCTGCGAATACTTCCATATACCTATGCAATCGGGTGACGATTACATACTAAAAAGAATGAACAGACGATATGACGTCAAAACATATAAGGCAATTTGCGACAAACTGAGAGAAAAAGTCAAAGACGTAACCATTACAAGTGACTTTATTGCAGGCTTCCCCGGAGAAACAGAGGAACAATTCCAGCATACAATTGATGCGATGAGAGATTTGGAACTCGATTATTCAAATACCGCCGCATATTCACCGCGTCCTGAAACAGTTGCCGGTAAATGGACAGACCTGTTTTTATCCGAAGAAGTCAAATATGACAGATTAAACCGTCTTAACGACTGTGTGAAAGAATGCTGTCTTGCATCAAATAAAAAGTTTGTCGGCAAAGAAATGGAAATACTTGTCGAAAGTTTTGAAAAAGCAAAAGGTACAATTAACGCAAAAACAATAATAACAGGCAGAACAAGGAACAACAAAATCGTACACGTTCCGTGTGACAGAGACTTGTCGGGCGAATTTTTGAACGTAAAAATAACGGGTGCAAAGACCTGGTATTTACTTGGCGAACTTATTTAGCACAGGTTATAATAATTTCTTTGAGTTTCTGTTCCCCTTTGCCCTGAGTCGAGTGTTTATAATCGATTTCTTTTAACTCTGCTTTTTTAAAATAACTTTTGCACAAAGCAAACAGTTCATTTTCTGCCAAAAGTCCTTTGTTTGAGTAACTTATGACAAGATTTTTGCCGTTTTTCGAGCAAAAACTTATTATTGTTTCAAATTCTTTTTTAACTCTGTTCTTGTAGCAAAAATCACTCTGAAATCTGTCATCTCTATACTTTGCCTTGAAATCGACTTTTGGATTATCGTATTTTACAAGGGTTTCAAGGATATGATAAAACCTTGAATACTGTTCCTGAGAATAGGGAGAATCAAGATAAACCGTATCAACAGACTTTATATCATTGAGTTTCAAAAGTTCCTTGTAGTCCATACAAAAGGCTTTGTTATTCTTATCCGTAAAGCAAAGCGCAGAATAATTATTGCACTTATCCCAAAATTCTTCCAAAATATCCATATTCTGAAGAGGAATTATTCTCTTGTGGTCGCTCGGCATAAACTGAGCAAAGTGTCCGGGAGTGGATTGCACCTTACACATTGCATCCATCAGAGCAAAAAGGTAAAGTGCCTGTCTGTATTTATTTTTGATTTGAGAAACCGAATACCTTATCGCATCAATATATTCGCACTGTTTTTTTGAAAAATAAGTGTCTGAATAAGTGTTTTCAAAAAAGTTATAAAGTTTATCTTGCAGGTTTTTATCTATGTTTTCCGATAATTCTTTTTTTGCGGTTTCTTTTGATATAGTTTCTGCCTGATTTTCAATAACTGCCTTGCTTATTGTGTAACTGTATTCCTGAATGTCGTTTGTATAAACGGTAAAAAACTCTTTGAGTGCATAACTGACCGCATTTGAACCCGCCATAATATCAAGTACAATTCCGTTTTTTGGGGTAACTTTTTGAATTTCCGGAATTATATTATCAAGAAGTTTTGTCTTTATTCCCATATAACGAATTGTATCAAGCGTATTCATTATATTTTCTCCCAGATAATAATGTAATCGTGGGTAATTATATCGCTATAAGTGTTTCTTGCGGTCGTTAAAGAACGGCTGTTATTGTTTATCTCATCCAAAAAGACATCAAACAGTTTAAAACCGTAGTTCTCTGCGATAAGTGTCATTAATCTTCCCGTTTCGATTTTTGTTTTTTTAACTTTACTGTCTGATATTTTTATAACCGCTTTTCCGCCCGATTTTAAAACAATACTCATATTTTTTATGACTTTTTCTATTTTATTAAAAAATTCGCCTATGATTTTCGCATTTTTAAGGTCTTTTTCTTTTATATTGTCAATTAAAGAATTAATTTCCGCATACTTTGTGTATTCCAAATTTTCGCACTCTTTCTTGCTTAATCTGTCATTACCAAGCATTTTATGTGCCAAATCTGAATACTCCTGATTATTTTTAATATATTCAAGCCAGTACATTTCAAGTTTAAGAGTTTCAATATAGCGTACTGATGAAATATAAGGCGGGTTTGTAACGATTAAATCAACTTTATCCCTTAAAAATTCCATATCAGTCTGAGAACTATCACCCAAAATTATCTTTGCCGAATTATCATACTTGTAGTCAGAATAATATGTAGCCCTCTTTTTTACCCCCCTTTCAAATGAGCCGATTACATCAATATGAATTTTGCCTTCTTCTTCAAGTTTTCTCATTCTTTTGCTGACACCGGGGAAAACGTGCCTTGTATCAGCGTTGCTCACATTTCTCAAAATAGCGGATATCGTCATTAAATAAAACTTTTTATATAAGTTTTTATCAATATCTTTGTTTTTATAATCGTCAAAAAACTCGTCAACTGCTTTTTTAATTCTTATCAAATCTCTTTGCACAAAATCTTTAAACCAGTGGTCACGATTAATAAGAAAAGGCAAATCGTTTTCCGAAACTTCATAGTCTTTATTTTTTATGAGGTTTAAAATTTCGGTATTAATTTTTTCAAGTAATTCGGGATTTAATTTTGAGGTTTTAATTTCTGCGATGTTTTGAGAAAGCGGGTTTATTTCAAATCCGATAAAATTTCTGCCGTTAGCCATTGCTTCAACTGCAGTTGTTCCCGAGCCCGAAAACGGATCAAAAACAAGGTCATTTTCCTTTGAAAACTCTTTTATAAAACATAAGGGAATTGCGGGAATAAGTTTTCCGTAATAGCGGTGAAAAGAGTGCATCCCAAGACGCTTTAACTCTTTTTCTTTCTCTAATTTTCCGGCATATTTGCTTTTTGGATTAATTTTAAAAACCATACTCCCTCTTTAGTTTTATTATAAATTAAATAAATGTTTATAGTATAATAATTTTATGGTCAGGACAAAAGTAAGGTATATTTGTCAACAGTGCGGTTACGAATCCGCTATGCAGCTCGGAAGATGTCCGAATTGCGGTACTTTTTCGTCATTTACAGAGGAAGTAACAACACCCCAAAGCGATAAACAAAGCGCTATTCCGAACGACAACATAAAAGCCGAACTTTTAAAAGATATTGAACTCGATAAAAATACAAGAATCACAACTTCCTTATCTGAGTTTGACAGAGTGCTGGGCGGAGGACTCGTTCAGGGTTCTTTAATCTTGCTTGCCGGAGATCCCGGAATAGGAAAATCAACACTTTTACTTCAAACCGCAGGAAAATTATCGGGAAATGATAACAAAGTTTTATATGTTTCTGCCGAAGAATCAGCAAATCAGGTTAAGCTAAGAGCCGACCGTTTGGGGTTAAAATTAAATGATAATTTCTTCATTTACCCCCAGACATCATTTGAGGCAATAAGAAGCACCGTGTCAGAGATAAATCCAAAACTTGTAATAATAGACAGTATTCAGGCGATTTATACGCAGGAAGTTCAGACAACCGCCGGAAGTATTTCACAAATCAGAGAGTGCTGCAACTTCTTAATGCAAATTGCAAAAACTAAAAACATAACCTTTATAATCGTCGGACACGTCACAAAAGAGGGAAGTATTGCAGGTCCTAAGGTTTTAGAACACATGGTAGATACAGTTATTCAGTTTGAAGGCGACAAAAACAGTGATTACAGAATTTTAAGGGCAATAAAAAACCGCTTCGGCAACACCTCGGAAGTCGGCATATTTGAAATGCAGACAGAGGGACTTAAAGAAGTAAAAAATCCGAGTGAACTGTTTTTAAAAGAATACAGTCAGGCACAAGCCGCAGGAACTGCAATAATCGTAACAAACGAAGGCTCAAGACCGTTGCTGGTTGAAATTCAGGCGCTTGTCGGGGCAACTCCTTATCCGTCACCGAGACGTGTTGCAACAGGTGTTGATTATAACAGGTTACTTCAAATTATTGCGGTCATGGAAAAAAGAATAGGTTTATCACTTTCAAATAAAGACGTTTACTTAAACGTAATCGGCGGAATGGAAATTGACGAACCCGCAGCGGATTTGGGAATTGCTTTAGCAATTACAGGCTGTGCAAGAGATATTTCCATAAAACCCGATACCGCAATAATAGGTGAAATAGGTCTGTCCGGTGAAATAAGAGGAGTCAGCAACATAGAAAAACGCATTACTGAGGCTCAAAATTTAGGATTTAAAAATGTAATTATACCTGCATCAAATACTATTCAAGGAAAATTTAATATCAACTTAATTCCTGTCAAAAAGATTACAGATGCGCTTACTTGCGCCTTTGTTTAGAAATTTTTAAAAAATTTTTGAACTTTTTTTTATGAATTTCGTTATAAGTATGTAAGAGGAAAATCAAATGACAAAAAAATGTGAAAAATACGAAGCATTATTACAATTCTCAGATGAAGCAACCCTAATGGCACATCTTGAGGAATGTGAAGAGTGCAGAGCAGAACACGAAAAAATGCAGAGAGTTTCTGAATTGATAAAAGAAGTAAAACCTCTCTTTAACAAAAAACAAAAATACACAAAATTAAAAGTTGCATGCTTATTATTTTTAACACTTGTAGGCGGCGCAACTTTGGAAATCACCGACGCAAATTACGGAATCTTAGACACCATCAAGTACGGCGAAGAATTAACACTTGAGGATTTAGGTTTCCCTGTCGATGATTACGGTATGATTAAGGTAGATTAATGGATTTCAAAGAAATAATAAAAACCAATAAAAACAATGTTCAAAACATTATAAGAAAGATAACCAATAACTATGACGAAGACATAGAACAAGAGGTATATATAAAAGTATGGCAAAATTCAGATAAATACGAAGAAAAAGGCAGTTTTAAAGGATGGATTTCGACTATAGCGAAAAACCTCTCTAAAGACCACCTTAAATCGGCTTACAACAAAATGTTTCAGGCTTCAACTGCAGATGAAACCGTACTCGGAAATATTTGTGACAACAAGCCGACTCCCGATTCGGTTTTTATGTCAAAACTCAGACAAAAACGAATTATGGAAGCTATAAATAATTTATCTCCAAAGTTTAAAGAAGTTATTATACTTTGCGAAATAAATGATTTATCCTACGAACAGATAGCAGAAAAGCTGAAAGTACCCATAGGAACAGTAAAATCAAGAATTTACAATGCAAAAAAAGAACTCGCAGAAAAATTAGAAGACTTATTATAGAAAGGAAAAACTATGAAAAAATCATTATTAACAGCAGGAATTTTACTTTTAACATCAGTTTCCGTAATGGCTTGCCCTTGCAAACCGCAAACTCCGGATTGCAACTGCCCGCCACCTCCTCCGAAATTTGAAAAGAAATGTCCTCCTAATATGCAGAGACCTCCAAGACCTGACTTCAATATGAAAGAAAAACTTAACCTCACAGATGAACAGGTTGCAAAGGCTCAGAAATTAAGAATGAAATCTGACGAAAAAATCAGACCTTTGTTTGATGAACTTCGTTCAAAAGAAACTCAGCGTCAGGTTGTAATCAGAAGCAAAATTGTTCAAAAAGACCAAATTAAAACAATAGACAAACTCGACAAAGACATTGCTAAAATCAAAAAACAAATACACAAAGAAAAAATCAAAAACAAAAAACAGTTTGAAGCAATTTTAACTGACGAACAAAAACAGGAATTTCAGAAATTAAAAAAAGAAAGACGTGAAGAATTTAAAAAGAACATGGAACAAATGAAAAAACAATGTCCATGCCCGCCGGATAAAAAACCGGTTCAGGAAAACGGAAAAGTTTAAT
>JAFRHR010000019.1 GCA_017433195.1 bacterium | reverse complement strand
TGTTGCCTTGACTGTTTTTACCTTTAAATACAATATTTAAACCGCCGTTTTTTGCGGGATCGTTACTTTGAATTGTTCCTGATTCGACAAAACGACCACCTGAACCAATCCAACTTGTTAATTGGTTCGCAGAAGCATTTTGCGCAGCTTTCAAATCTTCTGAATTTAAAATATATACATAAGTTCCGTCTTTTGTTCTGTATCCGTCCTCTTTAGCATGCGAAACACCTAACATATTGTAAGCTTCTTCTTTTTTTAGATTTAGTACAGGAATTTTGTTTTTAGAATTATGTGCTATTGCTGTATATTTTTTTTCATTTGACTGACCAAATTGAATATTAATACCCTCTTGAATATTAACTGTTCGTTCTTCAACTTTTCCGTTTTCACTCCAACGAACTAAGGTAGGAACATATTTAACTTCATCAACCATAAAACTCTCCTTATTTATTGCACATGTATATTAAATATTTTTACAATTTATTTTTTCAAATTATTCAAATAAATTTACAATTGTTAATATATTTTTTTTGTTATAAGATTAACAAGAAAGAGGGATTTTTATATGAAATTATACAATTCATACAACAACAGAACGGAAGAATTTAAACCAATTGAAGATAACAAAGTAAAAATGTATGTTTGCGGACCGACCGTATACGATTATGCACACTTAGGTCATGCAAGGTGCTACATTACTTGGGATGTTTTATACAGGTATTTAAAATTCAAAGGCTATGACGTTACATATTGCCGAAATGTAACGGATGTAGATGATAAAATCCTAAAAAAAGCCGATAAAGAGGGAAAAACACCAACAGAGGTTTCTCAATATTGGTATAAACAATGTGAAAACTCCATGAAATCGCTCAATACTCTAAAACCTGATATTGAACCTTTTGCAACAAAAACATTAGGTGAAATGATTTCTATGGTAAAAGACCTTATAAACAAAGGTTATGCCTATGAAGTAAACGGTGATGTATATTTTAGAGTTAAAAAATTCTCAAAATACGGTTCGCTTTCAGGGCAACCAATAGACAAGTTAGAAAGCGGTGCAAGAATAGAAGTCGGCGAACAAAAAGAAGATCCCTTAGATTTTGCTCTTTGGAAACGTGATGAAAAATTCGGTTATAATTCACCATGGGGCGTCGGACGTCCGGGTTGGCATATCGAATGTTCCGCAATGAGCCGCAAATATTTAGGCAAAACTATTGATATTCATGCAGGCGGAGCAGATTTGATATTTCCGCATCACGAAAATGAAATAGCTCAATCAGAATGTGCTAACGGTTGCAAATTCGTAAACTATTGGCTGCATAACGGTTTTGTAACCATAAATAAAGAAAAAATGTCAAAATCGTTAGGTAACTTCCTGACAATAGACGATTTGTTGAAAAAATATGACAGCAATACTATAAGATTTTTCATTCTGACAAACCATTACAGAATGCCGGTTGAGTTTTCGGATGAAGCTTTAACATCTGCTCAAGCAGGTGTTAAACGTTTGATGAATGCCAAACGTACTGAATTAAATGAAAGTTTGGATATAACCCAAACAGAAGAATATAAAAATTTCACCGACGCAATGGATGATGATTTAAATACATCAAAGGCTTTGGCTGTGTTATTTGAATTAACAAATAAAGCGAATAAAGGTGAAAAGAATGCGTTTACCGTTCTTTATAAATTGGCAACAACTCTCGGTTTCACATTCTACAAACAAGAATTGACACAAGATGAATTGAATAACGCACTACATCATGTCAGTGAAAAATTAGGTAAAGATTTTTCATCAATGGATGAATTGATTGCGTTCAGAAAAGAAGCAAGAGAAAACAAAAATTGGGAAATTGCCGATAAAATCAGATTCGCTTTAGATGAAGTGAATATTGTATTAAAAGATTCAAAAGATAAAACATTAATCGAAAGAAAATAAATTCTCATTTAAATATATGTGTACTTTTATATAAAAATCATTATAATAAAAGTATGAGAAAAATTTTAACATGTTTAATATCATTATTCATAATCGCAAGTACTTCTGTAATGGCAGATGACGGACTTTGGGATAATTTTGGCGATTCAAATGTTTACGGACAAAAACCTGTTTCACAAAAAGATTTTGAAAAAGCTTTAGAAAGCAAGAAGAAAAAAACTAAGAATAAGAAAAAGGATAAAGAAGTTCCAAAAGGTGAAAGTTTTTCGCAAAGCAACGAAACAGATGCTATAAAGGATGTAACATCCGAACTGCCGATTTTACTTGTACCTGTCGGGTTAAAAGTAAAAGAGGGTTATATAGTTCCTATCGGTCATTACTTGGTTGAGGGTGAAAAAACAGATGACGGCGTATACCTAAAACTTTATCAGGCACACGACTTGATAGCCAAAATACCTGCACAGGAAACTGATGATGATTTTGGCGAACAAACAATCAGTTTTGTAAAACTCAGACCGCACGGCGATTACCACGTTGAAATAATATACGGCGGTATAGATTTCAACGCATTCGCAATAATTGATACCGAATAATATTGACAAATATCAATCTGTAAGAGAATTTACGCATTATCGTCATTCTGAGCGATAGCGAAGAATCTCATTACGATTCAATACAGTCGTAAACAAAAACGTCGATTATGATTCAACGTATTCTTTTAATCGTTTGCTTCTGTTCGGATGACGAAGTTTTCTGAGTGCCTTAGCTTCTATTTGTCTGATACGTTCACGAGTAACACCAAACAACTGTCCTACTTCTTCCAATGTTCTTTGACGTCCGTCATCCATACCGAAACGTAATCTCAACACATCACGTTCACGAGGTGATAACGTACATAAAACTTCCGCCAAATCTTCACGTAAAAGTTCTGACGCAACAGTTTTGATAGGTGCATCCGCTTCTTTATCTTCAATAAAATCACCTAATCTTGAATCTTCTTCTTTACCGATAGGAGTTTCCAAAGACAAAGGTTCTTGCGCAATCTTGATAATTTCACGTAATTTTTGTATAGATACGTTCATTTCTATTGCAAGTTCATCTTCGGTCGGTTTTCTTGACAATTCTTGCGCCAAACGGCGAGTAACTTTTTTGAGTTTATTTATCGTTTCTACCATGTGAACAGGTATACGAATTGTTCTTGCCTGATCTGCAATAGCACGTGTAATAGCTTGTCTGATCCACCAAGTCGCATAAGTTGAGAATTTAAATCCGCGTTCGTGGTCAAATTTTTCAGCCGCACGAATCAAACCTAAATTACCCTCTTGTATCAAATCCAAGAAAAGCATTCCTCGACCTACATATTTTTTTGCGATACTGACAACCAAACGTAAATTAGCCTGTACAAGTTTGCGTTTTGCAATAGCGCCCGGTGTTCCGCCCTCAAGAATTTTTCTTGCAAGTTCTATTTCTTCGTTTGCTGAAAGCAAAGTTATTCTTCCGATTTCACGCAAATATTGTCTTACAGGATCGTCTACCGCAACACCTTTCGGTAAATCAAAATTCGGTTCCGGTTCTTCATCGCCGCCTGCCATATAGATATCTTCTATACTAAGTTTAGGCTCCATTTTTTGTGTAACTATATCTTCAATATTATCAGTGTTAATGTCCATATTCATATAGTTAACACTGTCATTTTCTTCGCTTAATGATGCCTCATCAATATCCTGCAAATCTACTGTTTCTTCATCTGCAATACTAACAATTGAGGAGCTTGATTGTCTTTTTCTTGTCATTCATTTTCTCCGATTCTTAATCTTTTACTTATTCTGTCTCTGAGCTGCATCTGAATTTTGAGCGCTTCCGTCTCATCATCATTTGCATTTTTATATAAATTTCGTATTTGTTCCTGTTCTTTTTGTCTTTGGCATTGATTTATTTTATTTATATTCTCTTGTATAACATTAATGAAATCTTTGTCATTCAAGTTTTGGAACGTTTCGGAAATGCTTACTAAATCCGTCAAAACCTTCTGCATTTCTTCATTGTCGGAAAAATTAGTATATA
>JAFRHR010000018.1 GCA_017433195.1 bacterium | reverse complement strand
GAATGTGCGCCCCGCTCTTTAGCTGATAATATTTTTTTATTCTTCCTGATTTTCAACTTCTTCCGGATTTGCTGAATCTCCGATGCCCATTGTATAATTTTCTTTCTTTTGACTCTTTATATCACCATTATTATCAAAAAAAGTATGTTCTAAATATACATTACCTTTTGTCTCGTTTATATCCTGATATATAGTCTCTGCAGGATTTCCGCCTTTTTTTCTTGCCCATATATCTCTTACCTGGACACCATCTTGATTTTCCTGAGATAATTGGGTATATCCTTCTTTATAAAATATTGATGCCTGTTTAAGTTCATTTTTTGAAAGAACACCATTTCCATCTATATCAAAAAGACTTAATGCTTTCTTTGTTTGTGCATCCTGTATATTATCCAACTTCATTTGAACATTACTTAAATCAACTTTTTTACCGCCTATATTAATATGAAAACCACCTGGCATGAAATACTCCTTTCTTGCTATATCGGACACTTATATAAAGTCATATTTTTTAAGACAATTTCACATCACTAAAATATTTTTACAATTCTTATAAAAATAGCAAAAAGCTCCCAAAACGAGAGCCTTCTTATATTTATAATACTGAAAATTATATATTTTTACCGAGTTCAAATGCTTTTGAAAGCAATTGAGAATTTTGTGAAACCTGATTTGGAGCATCAAGACCGCCGCCGTTTAAAAATCCGCTTAATCTTACTCCGCTCAGACACGCTATCCAGCCTTTTACCCCGTTCAAAACAGTCTGAACAACATTTTCACTGCCGTCTGCAGACGTTGTAATTACATAAACTTCTTTTATGTTATGTTGCGCCGAATAAAGTGCATTTGCTCTGTCTATAAGGGTTTTCATCTGGCCTGACATTTCATAGTAATAAACAGGAGTTGCCCAGACAATAACGTCTGCTTTTTTCATTTTTTCAAGAATAGCGTTTACATCATCGTCAATTACACATCTCCCGATTTTTTGACATGCCATACAGCCTTTGCAGAAATTTATTTCTTTATCCTTTAAGGTTACAAATTCAACTTCATTTCCTGCTTCTATTGCACCTTTTTCCGTTTCTCTCGCCAAAATTTCCGAATTTGCATTATTTCTGAGACTTGTTGATATTATTAAAACATTTTTCATATTTATCTCCTACTTTAAAACTCTCTTAATATCTTCTAAAATCAACTCCGGAGTTAATCTGTATCTTGAATAAAGTTCTGAAATCGGAACTCTGTCGGTAAATTCCTTAAATGAACCGTAATTTAAAACTTTCATATCGGAATCGCCGTAAAATCTTGAGATTTTTTCACCGAAACCGCCGTCAAGTTCACCGTCTTCAAGTGTAATTACAAGTTTATGATTTGATTTTAAAGAGTTCATCATTTCTTTATCAATACCTGTTATAAATCTCGGATTTATAAGCGTTGCATCAATTCCTAATTCATTTTTTATTGCCTGTTTTAAAGTTTTCGCATTTTCAAAGAATGCCCCAAGTCCTAAAATTGCAATTTCATTACCCTGTTCTATCATCTTATATTTATTAATAACAGAATAATCCGTTGTATCTTCATACCCCATATAAGTCATAGTGAAAGGAACTCTTATAACAACAGGGTGTTCATTTTGTTTAACTGACCAGTCAAGCATTTTTAAATACTCTTCTTTGCAGGTCGGTGCAAGATAAACCATATTCGGGATATTTGAAATCATTGAAATATCAAACGTACAGAGGTGAGTACAATCAGCCTCTGAAATTCCGCCCCAGTATATTAAAATGGTTGCAGGAGAATTATTCAGTGCCAAATCCTGAGATAACTGGTCATAAGTTCTCTGAATAAATGAACTCATAACGCATAAAACAGGTTTTGCGCCTTCTTTTGCAAGTCCTGATGCCATTGCCACCGCTTGTTGTTCAGCAATTCCGACATCAATATAGTGACTTCCCATTTTGTTTCTGAATTCTTTATCAAACCCGAAAACACCGGGTGTCGCAGCATTCATTGCAACTATCGGCATTCCTTCATTTAATTTATTTAGTAAATAATCTTTTGTAACTGAGTTATAATCCTCATAATTTGCAGGAATTTGATTATCTTTTGCCCCCATAAATCCCGGCAATGTCCAGTGGAACGGTTCTTTATTTATTTCAGCCGGTTTATAACCTTTTCCTTTTAAAGTATGAATATGAACTACTATCGGATGGTCAATATCTTTTACCTTTTGGAACACATTGATAAGCGTTTCAACATCGTTACCCTTATCGACATAGATATAATCAAAACCTAAAGCCTTGAAGAAATTGTTTTCAACCTTACCGTTATGTTCTCTTAATTCTGTGAGCATCTCGCAAATTCCACCCTGATTTTCGGCAATTGACATATCATTATCATTTAAAACAATAATAAAATTACTGTTTAAAACTGCTGCATTATTAAGTCCTTCAAGTGCTTCGCCGCCTGTCAAAGAACCATCACCGATTAAAGCAATAATGTTTTCTTTCCCTCCCGTCAAATCTCTTGCTTTTGCAAGTCCTGTTGCAAGACTGACAGAAGTAGAGGTATGACCTATTTTGAAAATATCGTGAGCACTTTCTTCAGGAGCAGTAAAGCCTGTATATTTATGATAGTTTTCAGGATTTGTAAACCCTTCTTTTCTGCCTGTTATGATTTTGTGCGGATAGCACTGATGAGAAATATCAAAAACAAATTTATCAACAGGTGAATTAAACACGTAATGCAGAGCAATTGTTGCTTCGGCAATACCTAAATTCGGACCTAAGTGCCCGCCAATTGTATTTACTTTATTTATTATTAATTCTCTCATTTCGTCTGCGAGAAGATTTAATTCTTCCATGTTTAACTTTCTTAAATCTTCGGGCGAATTTACCATTTCTAAAATGCTTGCAGTAGTCGTCATAATTTTACCTTTCTTTTTAAACTCCAAATTCATAATAACACAAAAAACTTGTATGCTATAATTATTGAAGATATTTTGACAAAGAGGATTTATGACAGAACACTATAAAATGGTACGGGGAGAATTATACAATCCGAATAATCACAAACTCTTCGCTTTAAGAATACGATGCAAAAAACTGTGTCAGCAATACAATACTCTTGAATACGATAATATTTTGGAAAGGTATTCGCTTATGAAGAAAATCCTTAAAGAAGCAAAAGGGACTTTCTTTATTGAACAGCCTTTTATGTGTGATTACGGTTTTCACATAAGTATCGGAGACAACTTTTATTCAAACCACAATTTAATAATTTTGGACCCCGCAAAAGTAACATTCGGAAATAATGTTTCTATCGGTCCAAACTGTGGTTTTTATACCGCCGAACATCCGCTTGATGCAGAACAGAGAAAAACCGGAGTGGAATTTGCAAAACCTATAACAGTCGGAAATAACGTCTGGATAGGCGGCGGGGTAAATGTCTTAGCGGGAGTAACGATAGGAAATAACGTTGTAATAGGCGCAGGAAGTGTTGTTACAAAAGACGTTCCGGATAATTGTGTAATCGGCGGAATTCCCGCAAAAATTATAAAAAAATTAGATAACAATTAAATTTATTTGTGTTATAATTTTTCTGAACAGATTAAAAGAACGGAGTTACTATGCAAGCAAGACGCGCATCAAGAGAGTTAGCACTTATTTTATTTTCTCAGCTTGAAGAAAATTTATCAAAATACACTCAAACCGATTTTGAGGACATAATTTTGAAATCAGTAAGGATTTTATCAAACAATGCCTCCGAAGAATTAAAATTAACTATCGGACCATTACTTGATTACAAGGCAAAAATTGAAGAATACGAAGCTGAACACGAAACAAATTTAGCAAGACCGATAGGTGCTTCCAATAAACCCGTTCCAATGATTTTGACTTCAGAACTTATAGAAAAAATCGATGCGATGGTTGAAGTTGCCGAAAAAGCAATTGTAGGACTTGAAATGGCTGAATTTGCAACCCTTGAATCAAGCAACGAAGTAAAAGATTATGTTGTTGATATTGCAAAATCTTTCCAGCAGAACAAAAAAATGATTGACGAATTAATTCAGAAATATGCAACAGGCTGGGATATTTCAAGATTAGTAAAAATAGACAAAGATATTTTGAGAATTGCAATAACAGAATTGTTGTTCACTAAAGGTGCGCCAATGAAGGTTATTGTTGATGAAGCGTTAGAACTTGCCAAAAAGTATTCAACTGAAGACAGTTCCGCTTTTGTAAACGGTATTCTTGCAAAAATCATCGTTGAAAAAGGTATAAGCTAAACAATGTTTGAATTTTTCTCCGATAAGCTTAATAATTTATATTCCGGTTTAAAAAATACCGCACAGGCTTTGGTCGGAAACGTTGTTGAAGAAATAGACGAAGAAGAAATGGCTGACATATTACTTGATAATATGGAGGACTCTTTGATTGGCGCTGATATAGGTGTAACTTATGCGTCTGAATTAACCGACAAATTAAGAAACAAATCGGAAAAACTCAGAAAAAGTTATGTAAGAGATTTCCTAAAACAGGAATTTACAAAGACAATGGAAACGTTACCGCCTCCCGTTTTGAATTATAAAGACGCAGAATTAAACATTTACTTTATAACAGGGGTAAACGGAGCAGGCAAAACAACCCTCATAGGCAAAATGGCATACCGTTTTAAATCAAGCGGTAAAAAGGTTTTAATTGCAGCAGCAGATACTTTCCGTGCAGCCGCAGAAGAACAGTTAGACATCTGGAGCAAACGTGCAGGCGCTGATATTGTACGCCGAGACGGAGCAGATTCGGGCGCAGTTGTCTATGAAGCAATTCAAAAAGCAAAGAACGAAAATTATGATGTTCTTCTAATTGATACGGCAGGCAGATTGCAGAACAAATACAACTTAATGGAAGAACTCAAGAAAATTAAAAACGTAATCGATAAAAATGCAAAAGATAATTTAAGAGAAATAATGCTCGTTATAGATGCAAACACGGGACAAAACGGTTTGCAGCAGTCAAAAGTATTCAATGAAGGTATAAGCATTTCCTCAATTGCACTGACAAAACTTGACGGTTCCGCAAAAGGCGGCATTATTTTAGCTATCGCAAAAGAATTACAAATTCCGGTCAAACTGGTAGGACTCGGCGAAAAAATGGAAGATGTTGCGGAATTTGATCCCAAAAAGTTTATAGATGCACTGTTTAAGGAATAATACAGACTGAAATTATGGGAATTTATAAATTATTAAAAAGTGATTTTACAAAAGAAAAAAATAAAATAGAACTTTTCGGCTGTCCGAATTGTAATTGTAACACGCTTGTTATAGGCGTTTTTCACGGAGATGAACCTATAGGCAAAGATATTCTTGAAAACTATCTTAAAAACGGAACAAATAAAAATCTCATAATTGTTCCCTGCTTAAACCCTGACGGAATGACTTTAAATACAAGACAAAACGCAAATAAGGTTGATTTAAACAGAAATTTTCCGACAAAGAATTGGACAAAAACAAACATTGGCGAAGATTATTACGGAGGAGAAACCCCTGAAAGCGAAACCGAAACAAAATTTATCATGCAAATTATTGAAGAATACAAGCCAAAACAGATTGTAACAATACATACTCCCTACAAAATCGTAAATTTTGACGGGGATGAAAAAGCAAAAAAACTTGCGGAAAAAATTGCAAAAATTCTGAGTTATGAAATTGATGATGACATAGGCTATCCAACTCCGGGAAGTTTCGGAACATATTACGGTAAGGAAAGAAACATTCCCGTCATAACAATTGAACTTGACGAAAACGAAACCTTATCAGAACTCTGTCAAAAATTCGATAGAATACTCAGTGAATTATAATCTTTGATAAGCCTCTCTGATAATGTATTCTTCAAGCATTTTCATATCTGCCTCTTTTACGTTTGGAGAATTAATAATTATACTGAATGCATAATTATTGCCGCTTAGGGTTTCCAGATATCCTGCCAAAGCACTTATATCAGATAAAGTACCTGTTTTTGCATAAAGTTTATCTTTTAAGTACAACATTCTTGATTCAAGCGTTCCCTCTCCTGCTGTCGGGAGATTCTTTTTCAGGTCAGAATTTTTGTTATAAGCAAGAAATTCAGTTAAAAACTGCGCAGTTAAAAGATTGTTCTTTGAAACCCCGCTTCCGTCAACAATTCTGACACCTGAGTTGTTCAACCCTGCTTTTTCACAGTACTGATTAAATAATTCTATTGATTTTTCTGTTGTTCCGCTTTCTTTTGTCTTGTAATCATAAGAGGCAACCTTAAAGAAACTCTCTGCTGCCATATTATTGCTTTTCTTCAAAATACTTTCACTTGTCATCTTCATCGGATGCTTGATTTCAGTCACAAATTTGTAGTCATAAGGAAGCTGACCATACTGAAATTCCCCCAAGAAAGGATTTCTGTGTTTTCTTAATATGTCAGTCAATCTTATTTTAAAATATCTTTTCGGGCTGTTTATCGGAACTTTTCTCAAAGTTGTTTTTGAAACCGTACCGCTTACAACAATTGATTCCGGAGAAACATCCGTATTTTTGGCAAGTTTCACATTTGTTTCATCTTCTGTTGTAACCGTATAATTCTCAAAAGAATAAGGATAAAAAACATTTGTTGTGATTTTTGCCGGAGCACCAACCATTGTCGGAATAATAAATACACTCAGTATATTATTATCTATATTGTAGGCACTATACTTTGGCATATGAGGATTTAATTCATCATCCCACTGCCAGCCTTCACCCCATTCAACATTATCAACAATTGAACCGTCTATGGTAACCGAATTTATTTTTCCCAACACACCGGAAAACAATGATTTCACATCAGTAGTAGTCAAAAAAGGATCTGCCCCCATAACTACATAATAGTCGTTATTTCTGTTTCTGTATAATTTCGTTGAAAACTTGTAATCATTGCCCAACTTGTCTTTAGCAACCGTATAAGTAACTATTTTCTGAACTGATGCTGCGGGGACAGGCGTTTCAGGATTTAATTCGTAAACAGTTTTTCCTGTATTAAGATCCTTAATACTGACATGTACTGCTGATTTAGGAATGTTTGATCCCGCTATGACATTTTCAAACAAAAGATTATATCTGCAGGGCTTTGCCTCTGACATAACAACAATTCCAAATACCACCAAAACTGAAAATAACAGTGCTATTATTTTTTTCATTTAATTATTACCTCATATTTTTCATGAATATCATTAATTACTTTACATTTTTCTCTGAAATCATACATTTCCGAAAAATCTATTTCCGCAAAAACGGCACCCTCTTTTTCGGTAATTTCGCTTAATATATTACCGCTGTAGTCATAAATAAGCGAATGTCCGTAATTTCTTGAGCCGTCTTTTAAAATTCCCGTCTGAGTCAGCGCAACCATAAAACACTGGTTTTCAACCGCTCTTGCTCTTGTTAAACTGTCCCAGTGAATACTTCTTGAAAAAGGCCATGCAGCCATATTTACCAATATATCAGCGCCTGCCTTTCTGTAACTTCTGTATATTTCAGGAAATCTTATATCATAACAAATCGTAAGCCCGATTTTTGTTCCGTCAATATCAACCATAACAGGATTTTTACCGTTTTTAACATAACTGCCTTCACCACAACCATAATAAGAAAACAGGTGATTTTTATTGTATGTACAAATCAGTTCGCCATGCCTGTTTAACACAGGGCAAGTGTTGTGATAAACTCCGTTATCAATTAGCGGCAAACTTCCGCCTAAGATATTGGCATTGTATTCAACTGCGAGTTCTGACAAAAATTTTATTGTCTTACTGTCTTCTTTTTCTTCCGCCATTGTTTTAAACAGGGAACATTCCCAGCCTACATTCCAGACTTCAGGCAGAATAATTACATCAGTACCGCTGACAAAATTTTCGTCCAAAACCTTTAAAACTTTTTTATAATTTTTCTCTTTTTCCCCGATTTCAGAACCAATCTGAACGGCAAGTATCTTTATTTTCTCCATAGTCCCCAAAAATACACTTTCTTATATACTTCAGGCGCTCTTTTTTCCAGTTCCAGCAAACTTTCTTCAACTTTCAGTCTGCATTTTTCATCGTCTTCATCAGTTCCATTTTCCTCAACGTATATTGGTTCTCCGTACAAATTGATTAAATTACAATTTCCAAAAGGGATTCTGAAACTATCCCACGAATTAAATTTCAAGAATGTAAGATTTGTAGAATACCAATAAACCGGAACAATAGGCGCACCTGATAATTTTGCTATTTTTATAACTCCGTTTTTAACTTTTTTAACAGGCCCCTTAGGTCCGTCGACCATAATTGCTCCGCACTCGCCGTTTTTCAATGCGGTAATCATCTGCATTGTCGCTTCTACGCTGCCTTGTTTTCCGCTTGAACCTCTTACTGTTTTAAAGCCCATCTTATTAACAACTCTTGCAATTATTTCCCCGTCACCTGAGCGGCTGATCATAATATTCAAATGTGCTTTGTCATCAACACCGTATACGCAACACTGATGAGCATGCCACATTGCATAAATGCACGGAGTCTTTCCCGGATTATTTACCTCAGTAATATGGGTAAAAAACTCCTGTACCTTGAAGATTGCCCTTACACAATTTGAATAAAAATCAACCTTTTTTGTTTCTTTAAGTCTAACCATAACAAAATAATTATATATTACTAATTAAAAATCATGCAATTTCTTAATCTTATATTTATATATAATGTGTTATTATTATTTTATGTTTAAGAGATTGTTTGAGAAATTTTCCACACACACGGCACTGATTGTAATATCACTGTTGTCTATATTTCCTTTTGTCTGGTTAATATCAACCTCTCTTAAAGGACTGGATGAAAATATATTTGCATACCCGCCGGTTATAATACCGGAACACTTTACATTACAAAACTACACAGGCGTTTGGGATAAGGTTAATTTCTTAGGGTATTTCATAAACAGCATGGTCGTTGCAGGTTTTACGGTACTTTTAAATCTGATTTTATCATCACTTGCCGGTTATCCGCTTGCAAGAATGAATTTCAGGGGCAAAAGAATTATCTTTTTCTCGGTTCTTGCAACAATTATGGTACCTTTTCAGGCAATAATGCTTCCGGTATACCTCATAACACTGAAACTGCACATGGTGGACAGTGTAAATAATTTCATGGGATATTTGGGACTTATTTTACCCTTTGCAGTCAATGCTTTCGGCATATTTTTAATGCGACAGGCATTTTTGAAAATACCGAAAGAAGTTGAAGAAGCGGCTATTGTTGACGGATGTAACGTATTTCAGGTGTTTTTCAGAGTTTTATTACCTATGGTAAAACCGACACTTGCAGTTCTCGCCATATTTACATTCATTGGGTCATGGGGTGAATTTCTCTGGCCAAGCATTGTTTTAACTAAAGATGCAATGTATACACTGCCTGTCGGAGTAAATAATTTACAGGGCATGTTCAGTTCCAATTGGCGATTTATCGCAGCCGGCTCAATTTTATCGACAATTCCGATTATAATTTTCTTCCTTGCCATGCAAAAATATTTCATTTCGGGTGAAAATGAAGGTGCCGTTAAGGGCTAAATTCATTGTTTTGTAACTATTTTTAACAATTATTTTTAATATTCCCGCGGTTTTAGGCATGTACATGACATTATCTCGCAGAGACGCTTTCAGACATATTGTTTCACTTGAATTTTTAAAAAATTTACTAAAATTTGAATTTTTTCTAAAAAAAACGTTTGCATGATTAGAAAACATTTTATATAATGTGGAAAAGCGCAGAGGTGTTAGCGCTAGGAAAAGGAGATTATTATGAACAAAGAAGAATTAGTTGAACAAATTTCAAAAAATGCAAAAGTTACTAAGAAAATGGCTTCTGATATTTTATCAGTAACTCTTGAAACTATTCAAAAATCATTAGCTAAAGGTCATAAAGTTACTTTGATCGGCTTTGGTACTTTTGAACCAAGAAAAAGAGCTGCTAGAATGGGTCGTAACCCACAAAACGGCAAAGCAATTAAAATTGCTGCTAAAACAATTCCTGCTTTCTCAGCTGGAAAGAAATTCAAAGAAATGTTACTTAAGTAGTTCTTTTTAATAAAGAATTTGTAAAGGGTAGCCTCTGGTTACCCTTTTTTTTACCCAAAAGGACAGAATCATGATTACAAAAGAAGTTAATGATTGGATAAAAAAAGTTGAATGCGGAAATTATAAGGCAGAGGATATTATGTACGAATTTTCTCGAATTTCCCGATATTTAACAAGAGAGGAATTAATCCAGATAAAAAAGAAACTCATAAATTTTATAAAATAATTGCATTTATTAATATATTTTTGTAAACTTATGGCAATTTATTTTGTTTATAATATAATAATAGAACGATTTGGAGGAGTATTAGAGGTTAGGGATTAGGAATTATGAGAAATCTTTACAAAAACATTTTGACATTATTGGAAGAAAACACAAATTCTTACAGTGAAAAAATAGCACTGGGTATTAAATCACAATTAGGCTGGAAAGAATTTACATACAGAGGCTTAGGACTTATGTCCAGAAAAATTGCAAGTTATTTAATCAATGACTTACAGGTTGAAAAAGGTGATAAACTTGCAATACTTTCAGAATCAAAACCTGAATACGGAGCATGCGTTTTTGCATCAGTAATTTCAGGAATGATTACGGTTCCTCTTGATAACAAACTTACAATTTACGAATTAAAATCAATCTTATCAGATTGCAGACCAACTGTTTTAATGGTTTCTATTCATAACGTTGAAAAAGGGCTTGAATTGATGGAAGCCGTTGACAGTATCAAAAAGATTATTGTAATGGATGAACCAAGTTACAAAATGGAACTTAACAGTATTTATACTTTACCTGACAATTACGATTGCAAATGGGTTCATCGTTCTAAGAAATCTACAGCATTAATAATTTACACATCAGGTACAACAGGCTCACCAAAGGGGGTTGAAATCACTTTCGGAAACCTTTTGGCTCAGCTTATCGGATGTGATGATGCTATTGCTGATATTATAAAAGCTGATACTATGAATATCTTATCAATTTTACCTATGAACCATTTATTTGAGTTGACAGTAGGGTTCTCCGTATTTTTGAATCACGGTTACAGTGTTTACTACACATCAAGTTTAAAACCAAACGATATTTTGGGAATAATGAAGGAAAAACAAGTCGGATTTATGATTGTTGTTCCTGCATTTTTAAAATTATTAAAAACATCAGTAGAAGCTCAGGTTAAAGCATTGCCTGTTGTTCCGAGAACAATATTCAATTTTATGTACAACTTGGCAGGATTTATTCCTTTCTACAGCATAAAGAAATTGATGTTCACATCTTTGCATAAAAACTTTGGCGGTAAATTACAGGGTTTTGTTGCAGGTGGAGCACCTTTAGAAAAAGAAGTCGGAACGTTCTTTGAAAGAATCGGTTTAAAAGTATATCAGGGCTACGGCTTAACAGAAACCAGTCCTGTTGTTGCAGTAAACCGTGATTTCTATTTCAGAGACTTGGCATCTGTAGGCAGACCGCTTAAAGGTTTTGAAGCAAGAATTGATGAAACCACAGGTGAATTAATGCTTAAAGGTCCTTCTGTTATGAAAGGTTACTACAACAGACCGGAATTAACAGCAGAAACAATTACTGAAGACGGATGGCTTCATACAGGTGATATCGCAAGAATTGCAAAGAACGGAAATATCTATATAACCGGAAGAATTAAAAATATGATAGTTTTATCAGGCGGAAAGAAGGTATTCCCTGAAGAAGTTGAAGCAGTTTTGGATAAATCACCTTTATTTGCTGAAGTTTGCGTTTTTGGTGCTAAGAGAACATTTGGTTCTAAAGATGGCACTGAAGATATTATCGCAGTTGTTGTTCCGAAACCGGAACTTATAAATGAGTATCAGGATGATGCTGAATTAAACAAGGTTGTAAGAGCGGAAGTTAAGAAATTATCTCAACAGTTAACCGCCTACAAACGTCCTGTTAACATATCAGTATTGAAAGATCCGTTACCGAAAACAACAACGAGAAAAGTTAAAAGAAACGAAGTTAAGGAACTCGTTAAAATCTAACGGTTAAATCTGTTTTCATTTTGTGTGATATAATCATTTTATGAACAATTCAGATGATTTTATTTCAACGGTTTCACATGAGTTAAGAACGCCTCTGACCAGTATCAGAGGCTTTGCTCAGACTATGCTTGGTTCCTGGGATAAACTTGATGACGACTCAAAAAAGAAATTCTTAAAAATAATAGAACAACAGTCAAACCGTTTGATTAATCTTGTTGAAAATATCCTGTCTGTTACAAAGTTATCCGATGAAAATATAGTTCTGAAATCGGTTGATATAAACAATGCCATTCTGCCTGTTATACAAATGGTTTCTCAACAGTACAAAACTCATAAGTTTGAAACAGAACTGAACAAAAATATCCCGTGTGCTGCGGTTGATATTGATAAATTTCAGCAGATTATGACTAATTTAACCGAAAATGCCGCAAAGTATTCGGATGAAGGGAAAACAGTTACTGTTTCAACATCTTTTTCCGATAATTCAGATTACATTTCAGTAAAAGTTAAAGATCAGGGTATCGGAATTGACCAAAAAGATGCAAAAAAGATTTTCACAAAGTTTTCAAGACTTGATAATCCGCTCACAAGAAAGACACAAGGAAGCGGACTTGGTCTTTATATAACAAAAACACTTACGGAAAAAATGAACGGAAAAATATCCTTCACGTCCGATAAAAATGGAACTGTATTTGAAGTTTTACTTCCGATATATAACGCAGGAGAGAGGGTTAAATGTTCAGTTACATCTTAATAATTGACAAAAGGAAAGAACTTTCTGTCAAATATAAAAAATCTCTTGAAAGCAAAGAAGTTGTCGTAAGCATTGCTGGCAACCTTAAAAAAGCCTACAAAGATTTACAGGTAAGCGAACCTGATATGATTCTCATTTCTGACAGCATTGATGAAGATTTATCCGATTTTTGCCAAAAAATAAGAGTCCTGACTTTTAATACACGTCCTGTCATTATAGGTTTATCAAAATCAGCAGAAATTTCAGATAAAGTAAAAATCCTTGAAAGCGGAGCAGACGATTTTATAAGTGAGCCAGTAAATATAGAAGAATTTAAAACAAGAATAAAGGCACATTTGAGAAGAGACAGAGAAAATTCCCTTGATTCAAAGACTTTACTTCCCGCAAAAAATTATTCACTCAGATATTTAAAAAGAGTGATGTCAAACGAAAAATACTGGGGTTGTTTACTTATCGGGCTTGAAAACTTCAAAAATTATACTGATGTTTATACCGAACTTGCAGGAGATAAACTTATTCAGGCTTTTATTGCAATAACAAACTCGACGCTTGAAGAAAATGATTTCTTAGGACAAATTTCGGAAACAGAATTTTTAATTGTTACAACAAAAAACAAGGCGGAAAAAATAGCCTCATTTTTAACCTTTGCCTTTGATACAGTCGTTACAAAATTCTATTCCGGAGAAGATGTTGCAAGAGGTTATATGCTTATTCAGGGTGACGAATATGCAGGGCGCAGAATTGAGTTTGTATCGATTTCGGCAGGTGTAACTTTCTCTGATGTAACAACCGCAAAAACAGTAAAAGAGTTAATGAACACTCTAAAAGAACTTAAAAACGTTGCAAAATTGCCTTACGGTTCTAATTATTTTGCTGAACGTCCGAAAATTTCAGCAGTTGATGCCGTTTCACAAAAAGAATATAACCGCAAAATTTACATAAAAGAAGACGATTCCGCAATGGAATTACTTTTGACAACAACACTTGAACTTCAGGGTTATGACGTTGCGGATTCCGTTGAAAATAATCCTGCCATAATCATCATCGACACGGGCGAAGAAATGAAATGGCTTGAACTTTGCAAAAAGATAAAAACAAATTCAAACTATAAGAATACAAAACTTATAGTTACATCAAACTATCACAACAAAACAACTATTTTAGATACCGGGGCTGACCTTTATTTACCTAAACCATACGAAATATCCACTCTGATAAAGTGGGTAGAATTTTTTATTAAAGAAGCAAATTCCTAACCTAAAAGTTCGTTTAATTTTTCAGCATTATGCATTGCTTTTTGAGGATTTGTCATTCTGTTCTTTTTAACGTAACTGCGCAAAGCTTCTCTTATTAATTCACTTCTTGTTCTCTGTTCTGAATTTGCGACAGAATCAACTCTGTTTAAAAATTCGTCTGTCATTGATATTAAAATTCTTGCCATTTGACACTCCTTACACTTGATAACACATATAACTAATATACATTATATATTGATTATATTTTTTTTGCAACTCTCTTTTATGATTATCTGTTGTGCTATAATAATCTTGTGTAAAACTTATATGAGGTATCCTATGAAAGTAAGAGCAAGCCATATTTTGGTAGAATCGGAAGACAAAGCGAAATTAATAATCAAAGAATTAGAAGAAGGTAAAGATTTCGCGGAACTTGCAGACCTTTATTCAATGTGTCCTTCTAAAAGAGATGGCGGAGATTTGGGCTATTTCGGAGAAGGTGTAATGGTAAAACCGTTTGAAGAAGCAGCTTTTGCTTTAAAAAAAGGTGAGATTTCACAACCTGTTGAAACTCAGTTCGGCTGGCACGTTATAAAAGTTACGGGAATAAAAGAATAATTTGAAAACGAAATTTTATACTTTAATAAATTGCTCAAACAGTTATTTGGACGAATACACACCTTTGGACGAAAATTCGAGATATACTCTTACAAAATTTTCAGGCTCAACGGGTGATGCTCTGGTTTGTCCTGACGGAAAAATTATGCTCTTCGTTGACGGAAGATATCACGAACAGGCAGACCTTGAAACAGACAGTAAAAAAATTACGGTCATAAAACTGAAAAGCGGACAATCACAACTTGAGGTTATTTGTTCAAAAATACGTAAAAATTCAGTTTTAAAAATAAATCCGCAAAAAAACTCTCAGGCGAGATTAGAATTTTTAAAGAAAAAATTAAAAGAAAAAGATGTAAGTATAGAATTTTGGAACGAGGATAATTTTTCAAAATGTGCATCGAGGTCAGATCGGAAATTTGTAAAAATTTCATCGGATAATTTTGAACAAAAAATCAAAAAAATAAGACAAAATACCCTTATAACAAACCCTGAGGAGATTTCTTATCTCTGCGATATAAGAAGTTTTGACAAAGATTATACGGCAAAGGTTGAGGGAAAATTTCTGGTGCTGAACGGAAATTACACACTGTTTACAGACTACAAGCCTGATGGAAAATACAGTTTCAAATTCAGCCTAAAATCCGAGGAAGATTTTTACAGAATTGTTTCCGGCATAAAAGATAAAATCTGCATTGATAAAAATTCAATTACCGCCTACGATTATATGATGTTAAAAGCCCCTGTTCACAAATCCTCTGTAATCAAAAAGATGAAATCTGTTAAAACGAAAGACGAAATTAATCATTTTAAATACGCTTTTTTCTGCACGGATAAGGCTCTTACAGATACCCGAAACTACATTATGAATAACAAAAATCTGTCAGAATACGATATTGAAAAGTATTTAAGACAGGCGTTTTTTAAATACGAAGCCAAGAGTCTGAGCTTTAAATCAATTGTTGCAATAAACGAAAATTCGGCACAGGCGCATTATTCAAAATCGTCTAAAGACAAAATTTTAAAAGAGGGTGATCTTGTTTTAATCGATTGCGGAGCGTACTACAGTGACGGACTTGCGACGGATATAACAAGAGTTTTCGTAAAAGGAAAGCCGTCAGAATTGCAACGTGAAATTTATACACTTGTTTTGAAAGCCTTTTTAAATTGTTACAATTACAAAATCAAGACAGAAACAACCGGTTTTGAAATCGATAATTTGGCAAGAAGAGTTTTCAAAAAGTGTGAAACAAAAGATTTTACTTTTTCTCACGGGTTAGGTCACGGGCTTGGAATAAGTGTTCATGAAGCGCCTCCAAACCTTAGCAAAAACCAAATTGCAAAAGTAAAACTTAAAAACAATATGTGTTTTACAATTGAGCCCGGACTTTATGATCCTAAGTATTTCGGGGTAAGACTTGAAAATACCTGCTATCTTAACAGAGGAAAAATTAAATCCTTTACAAATATGTGCTTTGAAAAAGTTTTGATTAACTACAATTTGCTAAGCGATAAAGAAAAATCCTGGTTGAAAGAATTTGAGGTTTTATGAAAATTACAAGCGTAAACAATGATTTGATAAAAGAAACGGCTAAACTTCAAAACAAAAAATCCGAAAAATTTTTAATTGAAGGGCAAAAGGCAATTCAGGAATCAATTGATGCAGGAATAAAAATTGAAACACTGTTTGTGTTAGAGGGCAAAGAGGATTTATACAAATTTTATCCCGATTTTATAACCGTTCCCGAACACGTTATGAAAAAGATTTCAACCACAGATTCAGCCCCTACGGGACTTGCAGTCGGCTATAAAAAAGTATCCGATAACAAAAATCTCAAAACTAAAAAAACGGTAGTTTTACTTGAAGGTATAAAAGATGCGGGGAACTTAGGCACAATAATCCGCTCTGCAGCCGCTTTCGGAATAAATGACATTGTTTTATACGGAAACACTGTTGATGAATACAACCCGAAATGTATCCGCTCCTGTGCCGGAAATTTCTGGAAAATAAACGTTTATCATATAAAAGATTTTGAAGAATTAAAGAATTATTTTTCTGATTTTGAAAGAATTGCGACACTTCCCCACGGCAAAACAAAAATGAGTAAAACACAAAAAAATAAACTCATTATGTTCGGCTCTGAAGCAGACGGTTTGTCTGATGAATTAAAAAAATTCTCAACGGAAATTCTCACAATTGAAACAAATAACACTGTCGAATCTTTAAATTTAAGTATCTCTGCAGGAATTGTTTTTTATAAACACTTTACTGAACAGTAATACGCTATAAAAAAGTCTTTCTGAGTAACGAAGTTACGAAGAATCTCATTTATAATTTGTCATTCTGAACTTGTTTCAGAATCTTTTAAGCAATGAAGAAAAAGATTAAACCTTATTCTATTTTGCAATGTTTGTAAGACCCTGAAATAAATTCAGGGTGACATAAATGAATTATTTTCTTGACAATTCTGAGGAGCTGGGGTTGCTTGCAACACATTCCGCAGACGTAGTGACGAAGAATCTCGTTTTTACTACATGGCGATACTGTCTTGGATTTACTCCACGCTCACAGAATTTCGCATTCGGCACTTTGTGCCTGCCCGCTCAAGCTGTTCGCTATCCGAATTAAACTTTGTTTCATCCGTACGTAAATCCGCTCGGGCTTCGCCCTCAGTATGACGAAAAGATAATATTTTATAAAGCAATGTAACTAATTTAAAAATTTTTTACATTTTTAGGCAAATTTTCCATAAAAAATACTTTTAATAAGTAAAGGGAATTTTTATGGACGTCGAATCTTTAACAAATCTCAGGAGTTTATCCGGAATGACGGACAGTCCTTATCAGACTGCCCCCAGAGTTGATATGTCTAAAGGCAAACCCGATTCCTTTGAAAGCCAAAATAAGAAGAGGCTTAAAATTGATGCGCCTATAGTAGATTTCTTTAAGAAACTGTACGGAGGAATAGCAAATACCTTTAAACAGGCGCACATAAACCAAAAGAACAAAAAAGCGGAGGGTGCAAATTTTAAAGAAGTTGCAAAAGAGTGGGGTAAAACCGTATCAAAAGAAGGCAAAACCCTGCTTATGGCTGAATTGATACCGCAGCTGAAAAACGTACTCGGTATTCCCTCGATAAAGAAAATTGCAGAAGATAAAGGCTTATCTGCAGCAGTTCTTGAGAGTTTTAAAATGGGGCTTATAGATGCCGTTACTTTGGTTACTTATTTCGGTATTTTAGTTCCGTTTGTTGCAAGCGGTGCCGCAACTGCAGTAAATACTCTTTTGAATAATATTCCTTTCTTGAAACCGTACATTACAAAAATCAAGGAACAGGAAGAAGCAGAAGCACAAAAACAAGAGCAGGAAAAAAATTCCGAAGAAGCATATCCTAATATAGAAAATGAAGATTTGAACTCATATCTTGATAATCT